>CAZTMO010000052.1:0-10063 GCA_964615105.1 uncultured Thermoleophilia bacterium | reverse complement strand
CCGCACGCCATTGTACGCCGGACCGCCGCGCCACGCCGCCGGCGCCGACGGACGCCGCACGACCGGCCATGCCAAGTGCCATGCCCGTGCGGGCGCCGCGCACAAGCCACCGGGCTTGACGACGGCGCGCTCAGGCGAAGCGGTCAACGACCGACCGCGCGACCTCCTCGAGGAGGTCGCGCTCGACGTCCTCGGAGCACGTCGCCAACAGGCGCCGCGCCTCGTCGATCCAGCCCAGGGCCACTTCGCGGGCGCGCTCGATCGCATCCGTGCCGCGCACGTCGGCGATGACCTGCGCGACGGCGGCCTCATCGAGCGCGCCGCCGTCGCGCAGGCGCGGTGCGAGGTCGGGTCGCGCCGCGAGCGCGTAGATCACCGGCAGCGTCACGGTACCGTCGCGCACGTCGGTCCCGAGACGCTTGCCCGTGCGCGCTTCCTCGCCGCTCAGGTCGAGGATGTCGTCGAAGACCTGGAAGGCGAGGCCGAGCAGCCGCCCGTATTCGGCCAGGGCCCGCTGCTGGCGCTCGTCGATACCCGACAGGAGCGCCCCGAGTCGGGCCGCAGCGGCGAAGAGGTCCGCCGTCTTGCGCTCGCAGCGCCGCCGGTAGGCGGCGACCGTGAGTGCCACGTCGTACGCTTCCTGACGCTGGAGCACCTCGCCCTCGGCGAGCCCGACCGCGGTCGCGCTGAGCAGCGCGACCGCGGTCGCGTCGCCGGTGGCGGCGAGCTCGGCGAAGGCGCGCGCGAGGAGGAAGTCGCCCGTCGAGACGGCGCCCTCGACACCGTACGCGTGAGCCACCGTCGGGCGGCCGCGGCGCAGCTCGGCGCGGTCGAGGACGTCGTCGTGGACCAGTGTGGCCATGTGCAGCAGCTCCGTGGCCGCGGCGGCGTGGACGACGGCGCCGGAGATCGGCGCGCGCCGCGCGGTACACAGCAGCGCCAGCAACGGA
Organism: uncultured Thermoleophilia bacterium; assembly: GCA_964615105.1. Classification (GTDB taxonomy): domain Bacteria; phylum Actinomycetota; class Thermoleophilia; order UBA2241; family UBA2241; genus UBA2241. The sequence continues at coordinate 9,113 of CAZTMO010000052.1, read as the reverse complement.
CGTACGCGCTTGCCGCCGGCCGCGAGCGTGCTGCGCGCCGCCTCGCCGAGCGGGCCGGCGTACGCGTCGGCGACTTCGACCAGGCGCGCCTCTACGGCGTCGAGGCCTTGCGAGTAGCGGCGCTTCTGGGCGCGTGAGCGCCACGAAAGGCTCTGGCGCGCGATCACCGCGCACCCCGGGCCGTCGGCCGCGCGGCAGCCGCCGCGCGCGGCGCGCTCATGCGGCCCCGTCCTTCGCCGTGCCCGACTCGTCCGCCGCCCTCGAACCCCCCGCCGTGCATGATCCGTCCGCCTCGTCCGGTCCGTCGCCCACGCTCTGCCTCTCGGCCGCACCTGGCTTCCCGGCCGCTCCTGACTTTCTGGCCACGCCTGGCCTCTCGGCCACGTGAAGAGCCACGGCACCGAGGCCGAGCCGGCGGTAGCGGACGCGCGTCAGCCCCGCCTCGGTCATGAGCCAGGCCAGCCGGTCGGCGTCGGGGAAGTCCTGCACCGACGCCGGCAGGTACTCGTAGGCGCCGTCTTCGCCGGCCACCATACGCCCGAGGGCGGGCACGACTCTGTCGAACCACACGGCGTGGAAGCGCCGCCCGAGGCCCTCCGGCGGACGTGTCGCTTCGAGACACACGACACGCCCGCCCGGGCGCGTGACCCGGACCATCTCGGCGAGCGCCCGCGGCAGATCCGGGACGTTCCGCACCCCCCAGCCCACGGTCACGGCGGCGAACTCCCCTTCGCCGAAGGGCAGCGCGAGGACGTCGCCCTCGACGAACCTCGGCACGGACGCGGGCGGGCGGGCGCCTCTCCCTTCGGCGTCGCGAGTCGTCACCCCGTCGGGCGTGACACTCGAGCGACGCCAGGTCGCCTTCTCACTCGCGATGTCCAGCATCTCGGCGACGAAGTCGAGGCCGGTCACCTCGACGCCCGGCCAGCGGTCGAGCAGCGCGAACGAGAGGTCGCCCGTGCCGCAGCACACGTCGAGGACGCGATCTCCGGACCGCAGGCAGGCCTCGGAGGCGGCGAGCGCCCGCCAGCCGCCATCCAGCCCCAAAGTCATGAGCCGGTTCATCAGGTCGTAGCGCGGCGCGATGCGCCCGAACATGGCCGCGATTCGTCGCGGCTCGCGGTCGACGCGTGGCGCGACCGGCTCGCGGCCGCCGCTCAGCGCGCCCCCCCGTCCCACGGTGGGAACAGGCGCTGCTCGAAGCCGAGCGCCTGGAGCGTCTTGCCGACGACGTGGTCGACCAGGTGTCCGACGCTCCGCGGGCGCCCGTAGAAGCCCGGCATCGCCGGGAGCACAACGGCGCCCGCTTCGGAGAGCTCGAGCAGGCGGCGCAGGTGGATCGACGAGAGCGGCGTCTCGCGCGGGACGACGACGAGCCGCCGCCGCTCCTTGAGGGCGACGTCGGCGGCGCGGTGGATGAGGTTACGCGCGGTCCCGAGCGCGATATGGGCGGCGGTCGACATGCTGCACGGGCAGACGACTACGGCGTCGGGCGCCGCGCTGCCGCTGGCGGCCGGCGCCCCGACGTCGCCGGGATCGACCACGCACGTCCCCGCCGCCCCGGCGCGCTCGACCAACGCCGCGACGACGGCATCGCGGCCGTCCTCCGGCAGCTCGAGCTCGTGGTGCAGCACAAGGACGCCGGCGTCCGACACGCAGAGCGCGACCTCGACGCCGGAAGCGGCGAGCGCCGCGAGCAGACGCTGCGCATACGGCGCACCGCTCGCCCCGGTCACACCGAGGAACACGCTGCGTGGGGTCGCCGCGATCACCCGTCCTTCGCCCCCGCCCGACCCGTCGCCATCACTGTACCGGAGCTGGTCTCAGTCGATCGACCCGCTGTGGCACTCGCCGCCGTAGCAGCCGCGAGGCCCCGAGCCGGCGTTGCCGTGGCACTTGACGCACACCGCGCCGTTCGAGAAGACGTAGCTCGAGTGGTTCGCGATGAACGCGCCGCTGTGCGGCAGGCTCACGCCATGACAGCCGGTGCAGAAGCCCGAGCTGTGGCACTTCGTGCATGTGCCCGGCGCGCTGCGGTAGGTCGACGGATGCGACGTCGCAAACCCGGGCGGGTGCGGCATCGGCAGACCGTGGCAGGCAAGGCAGCTGTTCTTGCCGTGGCACTTGACGCAGACCCGTTCGTCCTTGGCGGCGGCGTTGTCGTGCTGCGCGACCCAGCCGTCCGGGTGCGGCATGGGCAGCCCGTGGCAGTCGATACAGAACTTCTTGTCGTCCTTGAGGTGGCAGGAGACGCAGACGGACCTGCCACGCTCGAGCACCACCGGGCCGTGCGCCGACTGCCAGCTCTCGGGATGCGGCATCTCGAGGCCGTTGTGGCACCTGGTGCAGAAGGCCTTGCCCCGATGGCAGCCCCTGCACTGCGACGGCTTGACCTGGACCGTCATCGCGACCTTCTCGTAGCCCGAGGGGAGCGCCCCCACGTGACAGACGTCGCAGTCCGCTGGCAACCGTTTCCCGTCGTGACAACGCGCGCACACCGACATGACCGTGTCCTGCGGCATGCGCGCGACCTCGAGCTGCGTGCCGGGGTGCGAAATGTTGGCGTGGCACGTCAGGCACTGGTAGCCCTCTTCGCGCAAGCCGGTGTGGTTGACGCGGATCTGGCCGACGACGATGTCGCGCTCGATCTCCTCGTTGGGATGACAGCGCACGCAGTTGTTGGCTCCGACGAAGGTCGTGACGGGCTTCTGATAGGTGTCGGAGGCATAGTTCACGAGGTGCGTCATGCCTTGGAGGTTGCGTACGAAGTAGTTGAAGACGCCGGGTTTCGTGTGGCAGTCCTGACACACCACGCCGGCGTCGTAGTGCGCGGTCTGCTTGTACGTCTTGACCTCCTGCTCGATGACGTGACACTGGCCGCAGGTCTCGATGCGGTTTAGCGCGGCGAACGTCACCACGGCGATCACCAGCATGCCGACGAGCGCGGCGGCGACGCCGATGAGCCACCCTCGGGGAACGGTCACCTCGAGCAGCACGCGGCTTGTGCCGCGCCGGCCGCGGCGCGGCTCGGGCCGCGTCCCGATGTCCGGCGTCGGCGGCGACCCCTCCGGGGCCGGCGCCTCGGCGGAAGGCACCTGCGGCTCGTCTGTGCGGTGCTCGTCGGCCATCGCTCAGAGACTCGCCTTGGGGCTGGGAGTCGGCTTGGGCGTCCACTTCTGCGCCTTGAAGAGGTCGTGCGCCCTCGGGTCGCCGCCCGTGTGCGCCTCGTGGCACGCCTGGCAGTTGGCGACCTCGTGACAGTTGAAACACGTCTGACCGGCGCGTGCGGCCGGCCGAGGGTGTCTCGTCACGAAGTCGTCGGGGTGCGGCATGGGCACCTGGTGACAGGTATCGCAGTACTTCCCTGTGACGTGGCACTGCCCACAGATCTGCGTGCCTTTCTGCTGTGCACGGGCGCCGTGCAGCGACAGCCACGCCTCGGGGTGCGGCATGCGCAGGCCGTTGTGGCACGACGAACAACTGCCGGGCTCCGTATGGCAGGCGCTGCACGTCGAAAGGATGCCGACCGACCCGTGGCGCCTCTTCCACTGCGGGTCGGCGTGAGAGGCGGGGACGTCCGCGTAGTTGGGCTTCGTATGGCAGAGCCCGCAGTCGGCCACGGCGACCTGACCGTCTTCGGACTCGAACCTGTTGTTGTGGCACATCAGGCACTGGTCCATCGACGGGGAGGTCGCCGAGCCGGACGGGACGGCGCCGGGGTGCCCCGTCGTCGAGTGGCAGCGGATGCAGAGGAAGCCGGCCTCGATGAGGTGCCTGTGCTGGACGTGGATACCCTCGGCTGTGATCACGTCGAAGAGGTCGTCGTTGACGTGACACTGGCGGCACGACTGGTTGAGCACCGAGGCCAGGATGGGCTCCTCGTAGTTGCCGGTGATCTGGGCGATAGGCTGCTCGAGCGCCTCCATCTTCGCCGTGAGGAAGAAGAACGGCCCGGGCTTCGAGTGGCAGAGCTCGCAGTTGACGCCGTCGTGCGGCCCGTCGTGATACGCCTTGACGATGGGCTTGTGGCTCTTGCACACGGCACAGAAGCTCGGACGCGACGTCGCCGTCAGGCTGATGCCGATGACCACGACGGTCACCGTGAGGACGATCACCGCGACGGTCAGGCCGCGCTGGGTAAGGCGGAACTTCACGGGCGCGCGTTCCTCGCCCTATGGACGATGACCGTGGCGCGCATGTCCGTCGTGCTCGTCATCCAGGTCACGGATTCGGGGCATGGACGACCGATCGGTGACACCGCACGCAGGCGAACCCGCCGGCGTGCCGCCGGGCGTTGGGGTGGCACTTGAGGCACGCGGCGTTCGCGACCCTGGCCTGCGCCGCGTGGTACCTGCTCTTGTGACAGGACCGGCAGGTCGTGGGCGCGCCGCGCCCCTTGGCGTGAAGCTTCTGGCTGTGGCAGCCCGAGCAGACCTGCCGCGTGGTGACCTTGCTCGAGTGCTGGGCCCGCGGCCTGGAGGGTGGCGCGCCGCCGCCGTGGCAGTCGGCGCAGCGCGCCCCCGGCACGTTCTTGCGGGCGTGGCGCACGGCGTGGCAGGAACGACACACCTTGGCCGCAGCCGCCGCCGTCCCGTGGTGCGCCTTGGGCGTGTTCGTGTGGCACGTCGTACAGGTGACGCCGCCGGCGTGCTTCTGGTAGCCCGCCTTGTGACACGACGTGCACGTGCCGACATCCGGCGCAGCAGTATGCACCTGGTCGGCGTGGCAGGTCAGGCAATCGCCGGTGCCGTACGTCGACGAGACGTGGCACTGGTTGCAGGTCGCCGGCGCGGCAGGACGATCCATGCCGTCGTGACACGCCTCGCACTGCGCCTTGCCGTGCGACTTCTGGGCGCCGGCGACGACGCCGTCGTGACAATCGGTGCAGCCGGGGGCCGTCCAGTCGGACCCGTCGTGGTGCGGACTGTCGCCCGGGTCCCTGATACCGACGCTCGTCGCGTGGCAGTCGAGGCACTCGCCGTACGGCGACGAGGCGCCGAGGTGCGGCTTGGTCCCGTGGGTGAACGGCTGTACATAGGCCTTGAACACCGGCGAGTAAAGATGGCACTCCTGGCTGCAGGCGGAGCTCGGTGACGAGAGGCCGCTCGTGTCGGCGCCAGGCTCGTGGCACGACCAGCAGCCGGTGGCGAACCGGCCGGCGACCGTCGCGCTCGGCGTCACTTTGAAGCCGCGATGGCAGAGCGAGGTGCAGTCGTTGTTGTCCGCCGAACCGTCGCCGTGGCAGAAGGCGCAGGCGTCCGCCCCGGGGCCGACGGGGATGGCGTCGTGGGTCCAGGGTCCGAAGGCGTGGGCAGGCGCGGCCGCGAGCAGAAGCAGCAGGGCCGCGCCGGCCCACGCCACCGTGAGCACCGGCGAATGACGTCTCGCCCTCGACCGCCTCCACATGGCTCCTCCCCCCATCGCGCCGGCCCTCAGTCGAAGACCGTCCAGATGATGAACGCCGTCATCAGCACCGCCGACACGCCGGCGACCGCGGTGAACGCCCACCAGAGGACGTCCGCCAAGTAGGTGCGCCACGTGACGCGGCGCTCGATGAGGACTTCGTCGAGCGTGCCTTCACGCACGCGGCGAGCATACTCCAGGGGACGCTCGGCTTTGTAGTGCTCCACGGGCAGCGAGCCTGTGAAGATCACCTTGTCGAGCGGGAACGACTCGGGCTTGATGTGGGCGCTGAAGAAGTGCACGAAGATGAAGATCACGCCCATCGCGAGCAGCGCCTCGTTGGAGTGGATCACGAGGGCGAAGTTGAGCACGATACCGGGGGCGTACTTCGTCGTCTCGACCGGGAACCACATCATGAAGCCGGTGAGGCCGATGATGACCGTGCCGGCGACGAGCGACGTGAAGTCGAACTTCTCCCAGTAGGTGTAGCGGTCGAACTGCGGCTTGGCGCCTTTGCCGAAGAACCAGGCGAACATGCCGGCGATGTCGCGCAGGTCCTTGGCGTTGAACATGATCGACCCGGGACCCAGGACGCCGCGGCCGCGACGACGCACGATGACGACGATCATGAAGATGACTTCGGCGTACCAGTAGACGATCGTGATGATGGCCGCGATGCGGTGGTACACGCCGGCGGCCGTGACCCCACCTACCGCGTCCATCACCCACTTGGCCCACTCGCTGTCCTTGTACTTGAGCGGCATGCCGGTGAACACGAGCACCGTGAAGCTCACGAACACGAGGAAGTGCATCCAGCGATGGAAGACGTTGAAGCGCAGGTACTCGACCCGCGTCCGGGGTCCCGGCTTCTTCTCAGTGGTGCTTGCGACCATAGAGGCCATCCTTGATCCCCCGGTAGACGTACATGACGGTGTGGATGCCGCCGAAAGTGAACACTGTGGCGATGAGGAGCACGTACGCGAGCCAGAACAAGAAGACCCAGAAGTTGTCCCGCGGGTCCTTCGGGTTGACGTGCACGAGGAAGCCCGCGAAGTTCTCGTTCGCCGCGGGGTGACACGTCTGGCACGTCGCCAGCCGGTTCTCGTCCGAGATCATGCTGGCAGGATCGGAGGCGGGCAGGATCTTGTGGCCGCCGTGGCAGTCGGTGCAGGTCGCCGTGTCTTCCTTACCGAGGAGGAACGCCTTGCCGTGATAGCTGTCGAGGTACGTGTCGCTGCGGCCGCCGTGACAGCGCCCGCAGAGGCCGAGGATGCTGCGCCGGAACTTGGGACTGCCGGGCGCCACGATGTCGTGCGGCGTGTGGCAGTCGGCGCAGGCCGGCGCCTCCTTTGAGCCCTCGCCAAGGACCAGCGTCCCGTGGAACGACCCCTCGTACATCGAGAACAGGTCAGCGTGGCAGTTGCGACAGGCTTCGAGCTTCGCCGTTCCCAGCCAGCCCTCCGTCTGTGTGGCCGTGTGCGGCCCCGGTTTGAAGCCGATGTGACAGGCGGTGCAGTCGAGTTGTCCGTGCAGCGAGACCTCGTAAGCGGCGATGTCGACAGCCAGCGGGCGCTCCTCACCCCGAACAGTGACCGTGTCGGGGTTCTCGGCGTTGTGGCACGCGGCGCACTCCTGAGCGCCGTGCGACAGCGCAAGCGCCGCGGGCGCACAGACCAGCCCCGCCACAGCGAGGACCAGGGCGGCGCAAAGCGCGACGCCGCCAGCGACGGAGGTCGTCCGGCGTCGCGCCGTCTCGCCGCTCGCTCTCATGTCAGCGACTCCTCTCGTGGCAGCGGTCGCACATCGACTGCGGGTGGCAGGTGAGGCAGGAACCACCGCCTTGGGCGGCCACGGCGCGGTGCGACTGAAGCCAGTCGTCCGGGTGACTCACGCGGTGACACTGCTGGCAGAACGTCTTCTCCTCGTGGCACCCCAGGCAGCCCTCCCTGTCCTTCTTCGCCACGGTGCCGTGAGTGTAGCGCCACGTGCCCGAGAAGTGGTCGGCGGTCGGCCGCGCGTGACACTCATCGCAGAAGGCGCTCGCATCGTGGTGGCAACGCAGGCACGAGGCGCCTCCGTCGGCGCGCGCCTCCTCACCGTGAGTCTCGATGTAGTCGGTCGGGTGCGGGTCCGTCGCGGTCTGCGGTCGGAGGTGACAGAACTCGCACTGCCGGGCATCGCCGGCCTGGTCATGGCACATGCCACAGACGGCCATCGAGACGTCCCCCGCCTCGTCGCGCGCACCGTGCGACACCCTGTTGTGACAGTCGGCGCATACCAGACCACTGATCTCGGTGTGACGCTGGTGCGGAAGGCGGACCGTGGTGTGCTCGTCGCCGATCTTGCTCATGTCGTGACACGGCGTGCAGTTCTCGTTGCCGGGGCGAGAGCCCGGCTGGTCGACCCGGGGCACGTTGAGGTAATCGGCCCAGATGTTGCGCGCCTCGTGGGTGAGATAGGAGAGCCGCTCACCGAGCCCGGGTTTGCTGTGGCACTGCACGCATGAGACCTGGGAGTGCACAGACTGGGCCCACGCCTCGGCTGCCGGCTGCATGGCCTTGCACGAGGAGCAGTACGACGAGCGTGACGTGAAGGCGACGGGAGTCCAGATGATGACGCCGATGCCGACGATCACGCCGATGACGACGACTGTGGCGACCCAAGGCGAGCGACGAGGCCGTCGCCGTGGCGTATGCACGCCACCCTCAGCACTCACGGAACAGCACTTTCCCCTGACTCCCGGTCGTTTGGCCCCGTCGGGCCGGATCAGCTCCTCGCCGGCCCGCGCGGGCGGGGACATTCTAGCACCGTGGGTATGCGGTATGGAGTGGCAGGAACGACGAAAGCCGGCCGGAACGGGGCGCCGAAGGGTTTCGCCGAGGCTAGCGGAGCAGCACCTCGGCGATCACGACGGCGCCGTACAGCAGGCCCACGACACCGTTCACCCTCATGAACCCCATGCCGACCTCGTCGAGCCCACGACGTGCGATGTCGACGTGCGACCAGGCGAGCACGGCGGCGACGGCCGCGAGACCGGCCCAGTAGACGTCGGTCAAGCCGAGCAGCGTGCCGACTGCCACCAGCACGGCGATCGCGGCGACGTGCGAGAGCAAGGCGACGAGCAGGGCACGGCGGCGCCCGAGCGCCGTCGCCATCGAGTGCAGCCCTTCGCGACGATCGAACTCGAGATCGAAGATGCCGTAGATCACGTCGAAGCCGCCGACCCAGAGGCCGACCGCGATGAAGAGGAGCACGGCCTCGAGCGACACCCTGCCGGCGACCGCGACCCACGCCGCCGCCGGGGCGAGCCCGAGCGTGAGGCCCAGGGCGTAGTGGCACAGGGCCGTCCAGCGCTTGGTGTACGGGTAGAAGGCGAAGGCGGCCAGTGGGATCGGCCACAGGTAGCGGCACGGCGGCGAGAGTTGAAAGGCCGCGATCACGAGCAGGGCGACGGAGACCGCCGTGAACAGCCAGACGTCCTTGCGCCGCAGGGATCCCGCCGGCAACTCGCGGGTCGCGGTGCGCGGGTTGCGCGCGTCGAGACCGGCGTCGATGAGGCGGTTCAGGGCCATGGCCGAGCTTCGCGCGCCGACCATGGCGACGGTGATCCAGAGCAGGTCCCACCAGCCGGGGAAGCGGAGCTGCGCGAGAAAGGCGCCCGCGTACGCGAACGGCAGCGCGTAGACGCTGTGCTCGATCTTCACGAGACG
>CAZTMO010000051.1:0-10095 GCA_964615105.1 uncultured Thermoleophilia bacterium | reverse complement strand
ACCCGGCGTGGGGTGACGCCGATCCCGCCGCCGCCGCCCCCGCCGCCGTCGCCGCCGCCCCCGCCCCCGCCTCCCTCGTCGACGCCGCTCCGACCGACGCCGCCGATCTTGCGGCCTCCTGCGCCGGCGGCGTGTGCGGGACGGGCCTGGGCGGCGTGCTCTTCTTCGCCGACGACTCGGGACTCGAAGTGGAGGCGCTGGCGTGGGCGCCGGGCGTCACGAGCGCCCGCTACGCGGGCGTCGACGGGCCCGGCGCCGACCGCGCCAACTACGAGCGCCTTCTGGGCGAGCTCGCCGCCACCGGCCTCGCCGGAGCCGGCGCCCTCGCCCGCCGTGCACGCTTCGTCTGCACGCTTGTCGCCGTGACGCCGCAAATGGAAGAATACGCGGCGACGGGATACTGGTGGGGCGTCATCAGCGAGGCGCCGCGCGGTGAGGGCGGGTTCGGCTACGACCCCGTCTTCGTCCCGGAAGGGTCAGACCTCACTGTGGCCGAATGGCCCCAGGAGCAGAAGGACCAGGCCAGCCACCGCGCCCTGGCCGGGACGGCCCTCCTCGAACGCTTGCGCCGGGAGGGACTGGTCGATGGGCCTGACGGGGCCGCCACATAGGACCGCCGCCGACGTCACCACGACGTCGGACCGCCACGACGATCTCGTCGATCACGGCCTCAAGTCGCGCGCCGCGACGGTCTCGATCGTCTCGAACGCGGTGCTCATCGCCTTCAAGGTCGTCGCCGGCGTCCTGTCGGGGTCGATCGCGATCCTGTCGGAGGCCCTGCATTCGGGCTCCGATCTTGTCGCCGCGGTGATCGCCTTCCTGGCGGTGCGCCGCGCCGCGCAGCCCCCGGACGAGAAGCATCACTACGGGCACGAGAAGGTCGAGAACGTCTCCGGCGTCGTCGAGGCGCTCCTGATCATCGGCGCGGCCGTCGTGATCATCGTCGAGGCGGCCCACAAGCTGATCTCCGGGGTGACGATCGAGTTCGTCTGGCTCGGCATCGCCGTGATGGTCGTATCGGGCGTTGTCAACCTGGTCGTCTCGCGCGCCGTGCTCTACCCGGCGGCGCGACGGACGGACTCGGCTGCGCTCGAGGCCGACGCCGCGCACCTCCTCACCGACGTCTACACCTCGTTCGGCGTCGCGGGCGGACTGCTCCTGGTCCAGCTCACCGGCATCGCGTGGATCGACCCCGTGGCGGCCATAGCCGTCGCCGGCCTGATCGTCCACACCGGCTACCGGCTCGTGGTCGGCTCCACCCGCGTGCTCCTGGACGAGACCCTGGAGCCCGAGGAGCTGGAGGAGATCCGGCGCTGCATCAACGAGCACCGGGGGACGATCGTCGAGGGCTACCACAAGCTGCGCGCGCGCAAGGCCGGCAGCCGCCGGCACATCGACTTGCACCTGACGGTGGACGAGTCGCTGAGCGTCGGTGAGGCGCACGACATCGGCGAGCACATCGCCGCCGACATCCGCGCGTGCATCCCGAACTCCGACGTCCTCGTGCACATCGAGCCGCGCTCGCACGAGCGCGACGACGGCTCCTGACGGCGAGCCCTGGCGCGCGACGCCGACCCGCCGGTTCAGAGGAGCAGCGGCGAGACCACGAGCGCGGCGGACAACCCGAGCAGGGCGACCGAGAACGCCCATGCGACGACGTTGTACGCTCGCCCGTTGACGTGGTCGCCCATGACCGCCGGATCGTTGATGATCTTCAGCACGTAGATGAGGATCACCGGCAACAGGATGCCGTTGACGTCCTGGCTCAGGAGGATCACCTTCACGAGCGGCAGATGGGGAACCACGGCGACGAGGGCCGGGACGAAGATGAAGAAGGTCAGCAGGCCGTTGAAGACGGGCGCCTCGGCGAAACCCCGGTCCAGGCCGGCCTCGAAGCCGAACGCCTCGCAGGCGGCGTAGGCGGTGGCCAGGGGCAGGATCGAGGCGCCGAGCACCGAGACGTTGAGCAGGCCGAAGCCGAAGAGCACGTAGGCGAGCTCCCCGGCCAGCGGCTCGAGGGCGCGGGCGGCGTCCTGGGCCGTCTCGACGACGATGCCCTGGTTGAAGAGCGTCGCTGCGCAGGCGACGACGATGAAGAGGTCGATGGCGTCGGTGAACACGGCCCCGACGTACACCTCTCTGCGCGTGTAGCGGTACGCGTGCAGGCCGACCCGCTTGTCGACCACGTAGGCCTGGATGAAGAACTGACCCCAGGGGGTGATCGTCGTGCCGATGGCGGCGACGACGGTGAGCAGCCAGAGACTCGACGTCGACATGGACGGCACCACGGCGCCACGCAGCGCGGCATGCCAGTCCGGGCGGGCGAGCAGGCCGGCCACGACGTAGGCCGCGTAGATCGCCGTAAGGACGAGAAAGACGCGTTCGACCCGGCGGAACGAGCCTCGCGTCACAAGCAGCCAGACGCCGCCGGCGACGGGCGGAACGGCCAGCCAGGTCGGGACGCCGGCCAGACCGAAGGCCGCGGCCACGCCGGAGAACTCGGCCACCGTCGTCCCCAGGTTGGCGACCAGCAGGGCGAGCATCGCCAGCGCCGTCGCGCGCAGGCCGAACCGTTCCCGGATCAGCGCCGCAAGGCCTTTGCCCGTGACCGCCCCCATGCGCGCCCCCATCTCCTGCGTGACGGCGAGAAGCGGCGTGATGAGCAGGAGCAGCCAGAGCAGGCTGTAGCCGTACCGCGCGCCGATGACCGACCACGTCGTGATCCCCCCGGCGTCGTTGTCGGCCGCCGCCGCGATCAGCCCGGGTCCGAGGACGGCGAGCGCGACCATGAGCCGCGTGCGGCCGATGCGTCCGACGACGCGGGCGGCTCCTCTTGCCGGTAGCCGTGGCATCCCGGGCCTACGTCAGGAACGGCGCGAGGACGAGGGCCGCGCTCGTCGCGATCAGCGCGACCGCGAACGTCCAGGCGATCGCGTTCGACGCGCGGCCGTTCACGTGCTCGCCCATGACACGGGGGTCGTTGATGAGGCGCAGGGTGAACAGGAGGATCACCGGGAGCAGCACGCCGTTGAGCACCTGGGCGACGAGGATGACGGTGACGAGCGGGACACCGGGGATCGATGCGACCACGGCCGGGCCCAGCATGTAGAAGGTGATGATGCCGTTGAAGACGGGCGCCTCGCGAAACCCCATGCCGAGCCCCGACTCGAAGCCGAACGCCTCGCAGACGACGTAAGCCGTGGCCAGAGGAAGGACGCCGGCGGCGAGGATCGAGACACTGAGAAGTCCCAGGCCGAAGAGGTAGCGCGCCGCCTCACCGAGGAAGGGGTCGAGGGCCATCGCCGCCTCCTCCGCCGACGACACGACGATGCCCTTGTCGTGGAGGGTGGCCGCGCAGGCGAGGACGATGAAGAAGTCGACGCCGGTCATGAAGACGGACCCGGCGAAGATCTCGTACTTGGTGTAGACGTACTGGCTCCAGGGGACCTTCTTGTCGACCACGGCCGCCTGGATGAAGAACTGGCCCCACGGCGTCAGCGTCGTGCCGACGGCGGCGATGGCGGTGAAGAGCCACAACGTCTCGGGCTCGACATGCGGGGTCACGGCCCCCCGCGCCGCCGCCGACCAGTCCGGTCCGGCCAGGATCCCGGCCACGATGTACGTGACGAGGACGAAACCGAGGGCGAGCAGCACGCGCTCCACCTTGCGGTAGGAGCCCCGGGTCACGAGCAGCCAGATGGCGACGGCGAGGATGGGCACCCCGATGTAGGGGGGGACGCCGAACAGCTTGCCGGCGGCGGCGATGCCGGAGAACTCGGCCACCGTCGTCCCCAGGTTGGCGGTCATCGCCGTCAGGACGGCGAATGCGGTGACCTTGATGCTGAAGTTCTCGCGGATGAGCCCGGCCAGCCCGTGTCCGGTCACGACGCCGACGCGGGCGTTCATCTCCTGGACCACCGCGAGCACCGGCGTGATCAGGACGAGGAGCCAGATCATCGCGTAGCCGTACCGGGAGCCGATCACCGACCAAGTCGTGATGCCGCCCGCGTCGTTGCCGGCGTTGGCGGCGATGAAGCCCGGCCCGAGGAGGCCGAGAAGGACGAGCAACCGCGTGCGGCCGACGCGGCGGATCCGCCGGTTCAGGGAGCGCCGGAACTGCGCCATCGAGGCCTCCTCAATGGAAGATCCTCGGCAGGCGCTTCTTCCACGCCAGCGGTAGCACCAGGTCGATCGCGTCGTCGATCGTGACGATGCCGTGCAGGCGCTCCTCCTCGTCGACGACGGGCAGGGCGAGAAGGTTGTACTTGGCGATCGTCTGGGTGACCTCTTCTTCGCCGGCGTCGGTGCGCACCGCGACCGGGTTCTCAGTCATGAAGTCCCGCACCTTGCGCTCGGGAGGGGCCGTCAACAACTGACGCAGCGAGAACACCCCGCGCAGCTTCCCGGAGCGGTCGAGCACGTAGATGTAGTACACGGTCTCGACCTCCTCATCCTGCCGGCGCAAGGCCTCGAGGGCCTCCGCCGCCGTCGCGTCGAGCTTCACCCAGGCGAAGTCGGGGGTCATGATGCCCCCGGCGGAGTCCTCGGGATAGCTGAGGAGCTCGCGCATGTCGTCGGCGTCCTCCTTCTTCATCCTCGCGATGAGCCGGGCGCGGCGCTCGTCGGGCAGGTCGGCGAGCAGGTCGGCGGCGTCGTCCGGAGACATGTCGGCGAGCAGCTCGCTCGCCTTGTCGTCGGGCATGTCGAGGAGGGTCGACGCCCGGAACGAGGGGTGCATCTCCTTGAAGGTGTCGGCCGCGATGTCGTCGTCGAGGGCGTCGAGGACGGCGGCGCGCTCCTCGGGCGAGAGCTCGTGCACGAGGTCGGCGATGTCGGCGGGGTGGAGGAGCTCGAGCTTGGTGCGTGGGACAGCGAGGCGCACCGAACTGTCGTCGGTCTGCTCGAGATCGACGTCTCGCCAGTCGATCAGGCGCGGGCGAGGCCTCTGACGGCTCTTGCCGAGACGCTCGCCGACTCGCGCCAGGCCGACGCGTCGCAGAATGGCGCCGCTCGACACATCGACGGCGGCGACGTGGACGTGCTGCCCCGTGCGCACGAGCTGGATGTCGTTCACGCGGATGACCTTGCGTCCTTCGGTGTCGACGAGCTGCTTGTCGAGAAAGGCGTCGGCGAGCAGCAGTTCGTCGCGCGCGAGCTCGCGCCCGGCGAGGTCGCCGCCGGCGACGCGCAGGAGCGTACCCGACTCTTCGAAGCTCGCCACGGCGTCCCAGGAGGCGAAGGCGAGCTTGCCCCGACGCTTCACCGCCAGCGCCGTGACTCGCGGGTAGGCCGGTCGGGTGCTCACGACGATGTCGTGCAGACTGCCGGCCGTCTTGTCTTCGACGTCCTTGACGGCGCTGCCGAGCAGCTTGCTGAGGAAGAACATCCGCCGCACCCCCTTCCGCATGTCGGGCGGCCGTCGGCCCGCGGAGAGCCGGTGCGGCCGCCGTTAACGACGACGAGCCTCCCGCGAGGGAGACTCCGTGCACGCAGCAGGCTTGGGCGATCCTCACTCGTCCACAAGCTTTAGCACAGCACACCGTAGAGGTCAGGGCCTCAGCCGTTTGGGGCAAAACCTTGAGCCGGTAGTGCCTGTCCTACCCGTCGGCGTCTCTCGACGTTTCCGGGCAACGGCCTCTATGTGTGCCGGAGCCTCACCTAACGAGGATTGCGCCATGGTCCGACGCGCCTGAAACGTACTCCCGCCGTGAGGCCGGTGTCAAGGCGAACGCTTTTTGGCGGGCGGCCCCGCGGCGCCGGCCCGTCAGGCGCGCGGTGCTATACTGTCTGCCGCGCAGGGGCCGGCGCGGGGCACAAGGCGCCGGTCCACGCATACAAGGTCTACGCCGGGAAAGCCACGTGATCATCACCGTCACACCGAACGCGGCCGTCGACAAGACACTGACCGTGCCCAATTTCCAGACCGGGTTCCGGCACCGCGCCAGCGACAGCCTCACGCTCCCAGGCGGTAAGGGTGTGAACGTCGCCCGGGCGCTCAAGGCTCTCGGCCAGCCGGTGGTCGTCACCGGGCTTGTCGGCGGTCGTGCCGGGCAGCAGATCGTCGAGGGCCTGACACGCGAGAACATCCTCAACGACGTCGTCCATATCGCCGGCGAGTCGCGGACCTCGACCGTCGTCATCGACCCGACGACGATGTCGCAGACCGAGGTCATCGAGTACGGGCCGGTGGTGACCGCCCAGGAGCTCGGTGCCCTGCTCGACAAGCTCGAGTTCCTCGCCAAGGGGGCGAGCGTCATCGTCCTCGCCGGGTCGCTGCCGCGCAAGGTGCCGGAGGACTTCTACGCCACCGCAATCGGTCGCCTGCGCCGCTATCGCTGCTACCTGGTCCTCGACAGCTACGGCGAACCGCTGCGCCGCGGGGTGCGCGCTCGCCCGCACCTCGTGACGCCGAACACCCGCGAGGCCGAAGACCTCGTCGGCCACGAGTTCCACGACGAGCAGGATGTCGTCGACGCCGCGGCGACGATCTGCGAGATGGGCGCGCGCAACGTCGTCATCAAGACCACGCACGGCTGCGTCGCCCGCTTCGCGACGGGCAAGCGCGCGCACGTCTACCGGGCGAGTGTGGCCGAACTCGAGTCCATCGTCAGCACGGTCGGCTCGGGCGACGCCTTTCTCGCCGGCTTTCTCGACTCCCGGGCCTCGCGCCTTGAGCTCCCCGACTGCCTGCGGGCCGGCCTGGCCGCCGCCGCCGCGAACACGCAGCTCTTCGGTGCCGGCATGCTCGACGCGGAACTGGCCCGGGCCCTTCTCGAGACGGCCGACGCGGTGGAGCTTCGCGCCAGCCCGGGAGCGTGACCGTGCCGCCGCTCATCCTGCTCGCCGAGGACGACGACGACATCCGCAGCCTCGTGTGCCATGCGCTCGAGGTCGACGGCTACTCGGTGTGTGCGGTCCGCGACGGTCATGAGGCGCTCAAGCACTACCGGGAGACTGCCCCCGACCTCATGATCCTCGATCTTATGATGCCGCGCCTCTCGGGGTACGAGGTGTTGCGCGAGCTGCAACGGACGGGCGAGCGCCGGCCCGACGTGCCGGTCATGGTCCTGAGCGCCCGAGGTCGCGAAGAAGACATCGTCGCCGGATTCGACCTCGGCATCGACGACTACGTCACCAAGCCGTTCATGATGCGCGAGCTTCGTGCCCGGGTGCGGGGCGTGCTCGCGCGGCGCCAGTCGTCGACCCGTTGAGCGCGTGGCGCGGCTCGCCGCGGCGGGCCTCGTGCTCAGGCCTTCTCGTAGCCTTTTCGACGCATCTCACCCCACTCCGACTTCTTGCGCAGGAAGTCGTACGTCGCCTGCACCCGCCAGACGGCAAGGAGCTGGCGGTAGCCGAGGTTCTCGATGACGCTGTAAAGCAGCAGTCTCGAGATGTCTCTCGTTCGCCAGTACTGCTTCAGCCGCAGCTCGTCGAGGAAGACGGCCGAGACAGAGAGGGCGATCCCGTAGACGAAGGCGAAGAGCGTGAACATCACGACGTACGGCACGCTGAGAGACCCGAGTGCCGCCAGGGCCAGGATGGTCACGTAGCCGACGCACTCTACCACGGGGCCGATCGCCTCGTAGACCAAGTTGTACGGCAGGGCGAACAGTCCCAAGGTTCGGTGGCGGGGCCGGCCGACCATTCCTTTGTTGAAGCTGAGGCCTTCGAGTAGCCCGCGCTGCCAGCGGTTGCGCTGGCGGTGCAAGACGGTCAGAGACTCAGGCACCTCCGTCCAGACCACGGAGTCGGGTACGAAGACGATACGAAACCGCGTGCGGCGGTCGCGGAAGAGACGATGCAGACGAAGCACGAGGTCGAGATCCTCGCCGACCGTGTCCGTCCGGTAGCCTCCTGCATCGACCACGGCGTCCTTCTTGAAGACGCCGAACGCCCCGGAAACGATGAACAGGGCGCCCATTCGACTCCACGCCGTACGACCGGCGAGGAACGAACGCAGGTACTCGACGACCTGCAGGACCGCGAGGCCGTCGCGCGGTGTGCCGACTCGTACCACGCGGCCCTGCCTGATCCGGCAGCCGTTCACGACGCGTACCATTCCGGCGGCGGCGACGGTCTCACGGGGGCGTTCCATGAACGGCTTGACGATTCGCAGCAACGCGTCGCTCTCGAGGATCGTGTCGGCGTCGATCGCGCAGAACAGCGGGTACCGCGCCGCGTCGATGCCGGCGTTGAGCGCATCCGCCTTGCCCCCGTTGTCCTTCGCGACCACCAGCAGGTCGGGGACCATGGGGGAGGCGTATACACAACGGATCGGACGGCAGGGCAGGACCATGCGCACCGGACGATCGACGGGTTCCATTGAGAAACGCTCCACGAGGCGAGCGAGCGTGGCGTCTTGCGACCCGTCGTCGACCACGACGATCTGGAACTCACCATATTCCAGCAAACGCAGGGCGTTGACCGTCTCGACGATCGTCGCCTCCTCGTTGTACGCGGGGACGATGATCGAGACGGGGAGCGTGAACGGTGAGCGCAGGACCCTGTCGTAACCCCCGAATCTCGCGCGTCGCATGTGTCTGCCGGACTCCCAGAACGAAACGCCCAACAACGTGGCGTAGATGACGTCAAGGGTCAGGAAGTAGGCGAGGGCGATGAGGTTGAGCACCCAGAGCGCAGCAGTCATTCCCTGCCTCAACGACCGTCCGAAGCGCCTGCGTCTTCTGCTGTGGCGGCAAGGCCGTAGAGCTGCATGACCCCGCGGCACTGGTCGCTCACGTACCTGTCGGGCGCGCGCAGGAGCCGCCGCAGCTCATCCCAGCCCGCGGTGCCAAGCTCCGCCAGAGCTTCCGCGCAGTTCACGCGCACCCACCAGTTGCCGTCGAAGATAGCCTCTCCGAGCAGGGGAGCCGTCTCCGGAGGTGCGATCCGGCCGAGCGCTTTGGCCGCTTGGCTGCGCACCTGCCACGCCGGGTCACGTAACGCCGATTCAAGGGCCCGGCAAGGCCCCGCGCCACCCAGTTTGCCGAGGGCCGCAGCTGCCTGGGCCCGGACGTTGAGCTGTGGGGAGCTCTGAAGCAGTCGCACCAGGGGGTCGGCGGCGCGAGCGTCGCGTATCTCACCCAGGATCTGCACCGCCGCCACGGCCGTCGCGTGTCTTTCCGAATGCAGCATCCGCAGCAGGGCCGGCACGGCGTCGGCGCCCATGTCCACGAGGTCCTGAGCGACGATCGAGACCGTCCACCGTGAGGGCTGGCCCAGCGCGGCGACGAGTGCCTCCACGGTCGAAGGATCGCGTATCGCGGCCAGGCTGCGCGCGGCGACCGTCCTCACGTCCTCGCTCGGGTCGTCGAGCGCAGACACGAGCGCGGGGACCGCCCGCCGGGAGCGTATCCGGCCCAGGAACTCGGCGGCGTCCGCCCGGTCCCAAGGCCTGCGGTTCTTCAACCCCGCGACGGCTTCATCCACGAATCCGGAGGCGTCGAGGTAGGCGATGACGGCATCGGCCTCGCCGCCCCGCAGGACCGTGAGGTACTTGAGAAGAACGCTCCGGATCAGGGAGCGTTCAGGCCCGGACGGCGCGGGGGGCATGTGTCCTTCGAGGACCAGGTCCTCGAGCGGTGCTCGCCACTGTCGTTCCAGGGTCGCGCGACGTTCTCGCGCTCGCCGGTCGGCGACCCTGAGGGCGAACGTGGACGCGGCGAGAACGGCAGCCCACCCGACGAGGATGGCCGTGGCGACAGTGAGAACGCTCTGCATCACGCATCACTCGGCGTCGACGTCCGTGAAGGGTCGACCGTGGCTCTCCTGGCGGCGGGTCGAGTGTACATGGGCAGTGCTTCGCCGAAGAGCCGCGGATGCCTGTGCGTCCCCGGGGCGCTACCCTTCGTTACAGGCTGTCGTGCGTCGGCGTCGGCGTCGGCGCATTCCCCTTATGCGCCGGGGGCAGTCCCCCGTCATGGAGAGCGCAGCTCCCCGGGAATCCCGCGCGCTTGGCGTCACCGAGCGGACGCCCCGTCTTCCTTCGTGGCGGGGATGACTTGCCGTGTTGACCGTCTTCTGGGCCGCTGGTAGCATCCCGCGAACGTGACCCCAGCCGCCGCAGGCCTCCCGCAGAGCAGACCACAGGACCTC
>CAZTMO010000050.1:0-10107 GCA_964615105.1 uncultured Thermoleophilia bacterium | reverse complement strand
CAGGCGCAGGGGCACGAGGCCCGTGGGCGCCGCCCGGCGCAACGCCCGCAAAGCGGGGGTCGTGGGCAGCGACTCGCCGGTCACCTCGGCCACGGCGAGCTCCTCGAGCCCGGCGGCGCCCACGGGCAGCGGCAGCGGCAGCGAGAGCCGCACCTTGGGCCGAAAGCCCTCCGACAATGCCAGACCGATGCCGGCGCGCGCGAACGTGCGCCGCAGAGCGCGCGCGGTATCGAGATGAGACAGGTAGCTGGCCGCCCCCGAGCGCTCGAACCACAGGAGCCAGTACCGCGGAGCCTGCGGTCCGGCCTCGCGGTCGATGGTCGGACAGGGACCAGCGTCATGCCCGTTCACGCCACGATCTCCATCTCGACACCGTCGCCGCAGACGCCGCACGCGCCGCAGCGCCCGCTGCGGCAGTCCTCGGTCCGCAAGCCCTCCTGTGCCTTGCGCCGCTCCTCTTCGAGGAACGACGCGTCGACGCCCGGATCGACCGCCTCGCGCCACGGCGCCGCGATCGCGTCGGCCATCGCCGGCTCGCCGAGCGTCACGCCGCAGTCCGCAGCGGCTTCGCTCCAGATGCGCAGGTCGAAGTGCTCACTCCAGCCGTCGAAGCGCGCCCCGCCGCGCCAGGCGCGCTCGACGAGCGCGTCCGACCCGCGGCCCCCGCGCGCCAGACTCGCCTCAACCAGCGAGGCGCCGACGTCGTGGAACGAGACCCTGACGCCGCGAGGCAGTGCCTCGCGGACAAGACGCTGGCGCCGGCGTAACACCGTCTCACCGGCGAACGGCTCGGTCTCGAACGGCGTGTGCGACTTCGGCACGAAGGAGGACACGGCGATCGAGAGCCGCGCGCGGCCGCGGCCGATCCGCTTCGCGAGATCGGCCGCGCCGGATGTCATGGCCGCGATCGCCGCCGCATCCTCGTCACCTTCCCCCGGCAGTCCGAGCATGTAGTACAGCTTCAGACCGGTGAACCCGCCGTTGAAGACGGCCTCCACCGCCTCCATCACGTGCGCTTCGTCGATGCCCTTGTTGATCCGTTCACGCAGGGCGGGACTTCCGGCTTCGGGGGCCAGCGTGACCGATCCCCGCTGGTCGGCCCCGAAGCGCGCCAACTGCACGGCAGCCGAGTCGATGCGCAGGGATGGCAAGGACACGCGAAGCCCCGGGCGAAGCGCGCGTACCCGCTCGACGACCTCGCCGATCGCCGAGTAGTCACAGGAGCTCAGGGAGACGAGAGACACTTCGTCGCAGCCGGTGGCGGCCAACGCCCGGTCCGCCGCCTCGACGACCATGTCCACCGGGCGCTCGCGCACGGGGCGGTACCACATGCCGGCCTGGCAGAAACGACAACCGGCCGTGCAGCCACGCATGAGCTCGATCACGACGCGGTCGTGGACGGCTTCGAGCAGCGGCACGACCGGCGCCGTCACCGGCATCGTGCGCGAGAAGGCGGTGAAGACCTCCCGGCGGACGGGCGGCCCCCCGGTCTCCGCGTCCGTGCGCAGCGGCAGCCAGACTCCGGGGACGCGGCCGAGGGCGTCGAGGCGCTCGGCGCGCGTCGGCGCGCCGAGCGCCTCGATCAACTCGCCCACCCTCCCCTCGACCTCACCGACGAAGAAAGCGTCGAAGAACGGCGCCAACGGCCACGGGTCCGCGACTGCCGGCCCGCCTCCGATGACGATGGGTTCACCTTCGTCGCGTGTCGACGCGCGCAGGTTCACGCCCGCGAGGTCCAGCATCTCGAGCACGTTCGTGAACGTGAGCTCGTGGGGCAGCGTGATGCCCCAGAGATCGCATGAGGCGACGGGCTCCTGCGATTCGAGGCTCCAGAGGCGGACGCCGCGCGCGCGCATGAGATCGGCCATGTCCGGCCACGGGCAATACGCGCGCTCCACCGCCGCCGGCGTCTCGCCGTGGATCGCCGCGTACAGGATCTGCACGGCCTGGTTGGCCATGCCGACCTCGTAGACGTCTGGGTACGAGAGGACGACGCGCGGGCGCGCGTTCGGCTTGAACCGGGTGTTGAACTCCCCGCCGGCGTAACGGCCGGGCCGGGCGACACGCGAGAAGAGGTCTTCTAGCTCATCTCGCGGCCACTCCCCGGAGGGGCAGAGCCCTCTTGAAGCGGTCGACTGTGCCTGCAAACCTTGCGAACCTCGCTGGCGTGAGGGGCGCGCCCGCCTCAAAGTACTCGATGGCGGCGCTGCCGAGCGCGACGGTACCGGAGAACCCGACCGCCCCCTTCACCGCCCAGCCGAAGCCGGGGACGAAGTCGAGTGCCTGTCGCGCCAATGTACGGAACACGAGACCTGTGCCGACCACGGAGAGAATCTCGAGCGCTCTGTCGAGGCCGAGCTCCTCGTCGTAGGCGGAGGCGATGCGAAGGACCATGCGGATCTGGTTGAGCGTCATCGCCGGCATGTCCGCCCCCGGGATGATGATCACCGCGCCGATGACCGCGTTCTGCTGCGCGCCGTGCAACACGAGGCGCTCGGCGACGGCGCGGCGGAGCGCCGGAAGGCGCTTGGCAAGCGCGACGCCGTCGTCGCCGACCACGGCGGACAGCCTCCCCGGCAGCGTCGGCTTGGGCTCGCCGTGGTGCCCGAGCGAGACGGCGCACTCGTCGCGGGCGACGCGGGCCGCGGCGAGCCAGGCGGCGCCGGTCGGGCCGTCGCGATCGGGGAGAAGCGCGACGACGGCGACGCCGAACGTGCGCGCCGAGGCGGCGATCGGCGCCGCCAGGGCGGGGTCACAGCCAGGCGCCACGAAGACGACAGCGTGCCAGCGCCTCAGGGTACCGTCGCACGGGACGTCGGTGGGCGTCAGGACGTCGAAACCGGCACTGACGCCGCCGACGGCGTCGGGCGCGCCCTGCGAGAGCGCCGCCGCCGCCTCACGGAGCGCGGCGCCGTCGCCCACCAGACAGATGCGTGGCGCCCTGTCGACGCCCGAGCGGACCTCGCCGATGACCCTGAGGATCCTCGTGATGCTAAGGCCGACCACCGACCACCCCCGGTGTCGTCGTCATGGCCCGCAGATGGATGCTCTGCAGCAGGCCGATCAGGAGCAAGAACGTGACCATCGCCGCCCCGCCGTAACTCACGAGCGGCAGCGGGATGCCCGTCACCGGCATGATACCAATTGTCATCCCGATGTTGACGAAGACCTGAAAGAGGATGATCGCGGCGATGGCCCCAGCCATGATGCTCCCGTACATGTCGCGCGCCAGCGTGGCGATGCGCAGCGCCCGCCACAGCACGATCGCGAACAGGGCGATCAGCACGACCGCGCCGGCGAACCCGAAGCGCTCGCCGATCACCGCGAAGATGAAGTCGGTGTGGTGCTCGGGCAAGAAGTCGAGGGTCGTCTGCGTCGCCTGCTCGCCACGCCCGGTGAGCGCACCCGACCCGACGGCGATCATCGACTGGGCGACGTTGTAGCCCGTACCGCGCGGATCCCTCCCCGGGTCGAGGAGCACGAGCAGGCGCTCCATCTGGTACGGCTTGATCAGGTTCAGACCAACCGCCGGCAGCAACCAGACGAGCGTGGCGACCACCGCCGCGCCGATGCCGGCGAGCGTCGCGAAATGCCGCCACGACGTGCCGAAGAAGTAGAGCATCGCCAGCACCAGGGCGACGTAGACGGTACTCGTGCCGAAGTCGGGCTGGAAGAAGACGAGGGCCGCCGGCACGGCGACGTAGACGAGCGCCTGCAGGGTGATGCGTCGCGTGCCGAGCAGCTCCATACGGTCGACGAGGAAGGCGCCGAGCGCGACCGTCACGAGCACGAGGCCGATCTGCGACGGCTGCAGCGGAAAGAACGGCAGCTCGATCCAGCGGCGCGAGCCCCGGGTCACCGTGCCGAAAACGTACACGGCGGCGATCGAGACCACGGTGACCGTGTAGATCAGCCACTGCCAGCGGCGGTACACCTCGTAGTCGATCGCCGCGACGACCGCCAGAGCGACGAGGCCCACGCCCGCGTTGACGAGCTGCGAGCGGGCGTAGTGGAGCGCGTCGCCGGCGACGTCGTTGCGCGTCGCGAAGTAGACCGTGGCCACACCGTAGCCGATCAGCGCCAGCACCGCCAGGAGCAGGGCGTAGTCGAGGTGGCGCAGGTACGTCCGGAGGCCCATCGTCAGTCCGTGCTCGTCGCCCCGGTCGCCTTGCCGGTGTCGAGGTGGAAGAGGGCGTCGTAGATCATGCGCGCCGCGGGAGCAGCCGCCGTGCCACCATGGCCGCCCTGCTCGACGAGCACGACGACGACGTACTTCGGGTCGTCGGCGGGCGCGTAGCTCGCGTACCAGGCGTAGTCGCCCTTGCCGTACACCTCGGCCGTGCCGGTCTTGCCGGCGACCGGCACCGGGTACGAGGCGAAGACGGCGGCGGACGTGCCTACGGTCGCCGCCGCCCGCAGACCGTCGCGCACGGCGTCGAGCGTCTCGTCCGACATCGAGAGCTTGCGCGGTTTGGCGTCGATCTTGCGCACGAGCTTGCCCTCGGGCGAGACCACTTTGAGACCGAGGTGCGGCTGGACGACCGTCCCTCCATTGGCGATCGCCGCGTACGCGACCGCCATCTGCAACGGCGTCACCTCGAGGTCGCCCTGCCCGATGGCGAGGAGGATCGAGTTGCCGGGCTTCCAGAGCTTGTCGATCTCGTCCTCGAAGTACTGCTGGCGCCACTTCGGCGTCGGCACCCGGCCGGCGACCTCGCCCGGGATATCGAGCCCGGTCGGCTTGCCGAGGCCGAGCCGCTTGGCCCAGTCGGCGAGCTCGGTCCCCGGGCGGTTATAGAAGGTGTAGCCGACGTTGTAGAAGTACACGTCGCAAGACTGCGCCAGGGCCGCGATCAGATCGGGACTGCCGTGGCCTTGCGACGTCCAGCAGCTCCAATGCGACCCGCCGATATCGCCGCTCGGAGGGTATCGGCCGTTGCAGTAGTAGCGCGTCGAGCGAACGATGACGCCCTCTTCGAGAGCCGCGACCGCGTCGATCGCCTTGAACGTCGACCCCGCGGCGTACACGCCCTGGAACGCCTTGCTCACGAGAGGCTGGTTGGCCCGCGGGTCGCTCAGCTTCTTCCACTCCTTGTCGCTCAGCCCATCGGCCCAGATGCCCGGGGAGAACGTCGGGTAGCTCGCCAGGGCGAGGAGCTGCCCGTTGCGCGCGTCCATCACCACGGCGGCCGCGCCGTCGGCGCGCCACTGCTGGTCGCGATGCGCGAGCTCGATCCCGTAACGAAGCGCCTGTTCGGCCTTCTTCTGCACCTCCGCGTCGATCGTGAGCACCAGGGTGTCGCCGGGCACGGCGAGGCGCCCGCCGGCCACCGGCTCGCTCGGTTTCGGTCGCCCCTTGGCGTCGACCTCGATCTTCGTCAGGCCGTCACGGCCGCGCAGCCAGCGGTCGTAGGTCGACTCGACGCCGCCCTGCCCGATGACGTCGCCCGCGACATAGCCCTTGAAACGCTGCTCCTTCAGTTGCTCGCGGTCGATCTCGCCGAGGTGGCCGAGCAGATGGGCGGCGAGCTCACCCATCGGGTACGCGCGCAGGAAGTCGTCGCGCACCTCCACCCCGGGGAACAGCGCGTTGCGCTCAAGGATCCGCGAGAGGGCGCGCCGCTTGACGTCCTCGTCGACGACGACCAGGTCGTAGCCGCCGGAGCGCTCGCGCCCGTCCAGTTGCTTCAACGACAGCCCGGTCGACTTGCGCAGCTTCTCGCGGATACGTTTCTCGGGCACCTTGAGGACGCCGGCGAGACGCCTGACGACCTCGTCGAGCTGGCCCGGCGGGACGTCCATGGGTCTGATGCCCACCGACTCACCCGGGCGGTTCTCGACGAGGACGCGACCGTCGCGGTCGAGGATCGCGCCGCGCGGGGCGACGAGCTTCACGGCCCGCAGGCGGTTGTTGTCGGCCTGCGCCTCAAACTGAGCCCCGCTGAGCACCTGCAGATACCAGAGACGAAAGAGGATGATGGCGACGAGGACGACGCCCAGCCCGACCAGCACGGCCACCCGCAAGGCCACGGACGGCACCAGCAGGATGGGCATCTCGCGCCGGCCCGTACGGATCGGCCGCTCGCGCCGCACCGGCTCCCTAGGTGGTCTGGCCGGCACGAAGCACCTCCTTACCGCCGAGCACCCGGCGCGCGAACAGGTAGAACACGGCTGCGAGCAGGGTGTTCAGGACCAGCGACGGCGCCAGCACGTGACCGAGCCAGAAGCCGAAGGGGACCTGGCGCTCCAGGAGGTACTGAAGGGTCGCGACGAGCCCGCTCGCGACCAGGGTCGCGACGAACACCGCGACGAGGGGCGCCACCGGTGCCGAAAGGTCGGCGGTCTCGGCGTAGCGACCGGCGAAGTACCCCACGATCACGAACACGAGAGCGGTCATGCCCAAAGGCTCGAGCAGCGCGATACCGACGAGCGTGCCGGTCAAGAAGCCGAAGACCGCCCCCGTCTGGCATCCACGGAGCAGCGCGACGCTGACGACGATGATGAGCGCGAAATCGGGGCTCGTGCCGAGGATACGGATGTTCGGCGCGACCGTAGTCTGCAGCAGCAGGGCGGCGAGAAGCAGCGCGCCGAGGCGCGCCCACTCGCCTCCCGACGGCAACGCGAACGTCGCCGGCTCGTCGTCGCCGCGGCGCTCCCTCATCGCTTCACCACCATGACGATGTCGAGCTTGCGAAAGTCGACGGCGGGGCTCAGCGTGATGCTCTGGTAGAGCTGGACCTCTTGCGCGCCCACGCTCTGGACCTGGCCGATGGGGATGCCGCGGATGAAGACCGACCCGGAACGCCCCGACGTCACGATGAGTTGCCCCTGCTTCACCTCTTCGCTCTTGTCCACGTACCGAAGCGTCATGCTCCCCGTCACGCTTCCTGCGGCGAGGCCTTCAGCTCGGCCGGGAAGCACGATCGCGTCGACGTAGCTCTTCTGGTCGGTCAGCAGTTGGACCTGCGAGGCGGACGCCGTCACACTCTCGACGCGCCCGACGAGCCCCTCGCCATTGACCACGGCGTCGAACGGACGGACGCCGTCGTCGCTGCCCACGTTGATGGTCACCGTCGAGTACCACGCCGTGGTCGAGCGCGCGATGACCCGCGCCATGACGAACTCGACGCCTTTCGGGTAGATCCTGTCCTCACGCATCTGCAGCAGGCGGCGCAGCTGTTCGTTCTCGGCCTCCGTCGTGAGCTCCTCGGCGACGGCCGCGCGCAGGGTCTCGACCTCCTCTCTGAGCCGCTTGTTCTCGCTCTTGAGATGGAAGAGGTCGGCGACCCAGTTCCAGCCGTCACGAAGCGGCTGGATCGCCCGCGCGCTGCCCTCCTGCAAGGGTGAGACGAGGCGCACGGCACCGTCCTGCACCCGGTGCACGAAGCCGCTGTCGGCCTCGCGGAAGTACAGGGTCAAGAGCGCGAGAGACGACAGGACGAGGACCGCGGCGACGATGCGCCGCTGGAGGGCGCGCCGGCGATTCACCTGAACGGCAGGGCGACGACGGGCTCTCGGCTAGCGGGCTCGCGGCCGGGAGCTGCGCTTGCTCTTGGCGAGGACATCGAACTCCTCCAGGTATTTGCCCGAGCCGACAGCCACGCAGGTGAGCGGCGATTCGGCCACGTGGACGGGCATCTGCGTCTCCTCACGGAGACGCTCCGCAAGACCCTGGAGGAGCGACCCGCCGCCGGCGAGCATGACGCCGCGGTCCATGATGTCGCTGGCCAGTTCGGGCGGCGTCTTGTCGAGCGTCGCCTTGATCGCGTCGATGATCGCCTGCGTCGGCTCCTCGAGCGCGCTGCGCACCTCTTCGGACGAGAGGACGATGGTCTTGGGGAGGCCGGTCACGAGGTCACGGCCGCGGATCTCGGCCTGCTCCTCCTGCGGGAGCGGATAGGCCGAGCCGATCTCGAGCTTTATCTCCTCGGCGGTCTGGCTGCCGATGAGGAGCTTGTACTCCTTCTTCACGTAGCTGATGACGGCTTCGTCGAGCTCGTCGCCCCCGACGCGGATCGACTGCGATACGACGATACCGCCCAGCGAGATGACGGCGACCTCGCTGGTGCCGCCGCCGATGTCGACGATCATGCTGCCGGTCGGCTCGGCGACCGGCAGGCCGGCGCCGATGGCGGCGGCCATGGGCTCTTCGATGAGCGTCGCCCAGCGCGCGCCGGCCGAGTAGGTCGCCTCTTCGACGGCGCGCTTCTCGACCCCGGTCACGCCCGACGGCACGCAGATCACCACGCGCGGGTGAGCCCACCGGTTCTGCATGACCTTGCGGATGAAGTGCCGCAGCATCTCCTCGGTCACGTCGAAGTCGGCGATGACGCCGTCCTTAAGCGGCCGCACGGCGCTGATCGTCGCCGGCGTCCTCCCCAACATGCGCTTCGCCTCGGACCCGACGGCGTGCACCTCGCCGCTGCGGTGGTCGATCGCGACCACGGACGGCTCGGACAGCACGATGCCGCGACCGCGCAGGTAGACGAGTGTATTGGCCGTGCCCAGGTCGACGGCCATGTCGCGGGCGCCGAAGCCGGTCAGGAAGTCGAAGACGCCGATGGCGTGCTCCTTTCGACGGATGCCGAGCGGAGATTGTAACCGCTGGCCCTGTGCGAGGCCACCACGGCCACGGTTCAGGTCGCGGCGCTCAGCCAGCCGAGTGGCGGCACGGCGAAGCTCGCCAGCGCGTCGAGCAGAAGCGCCACCGGCAGGCCGACGACGTTGAAGTAGTCGCCCTCGACGGCGGCCACGAGCGCCGAACCGACGCCCTGGATCGCGTAGGCGCAGGCCCGCTCGCGCCACTCGCCGACGGCCACGTAGCGCTCGATGTCTGCGCGGGCGAGGGGACGAAAGGGCACGCCGGTGACGGCGTGGCCGGTGAACGAGCCGTCGCCGCGACAGAGGTGCAGCCCGCTGTAGACCTCGTGCCGGCACCCGGCCAGCGCCTCGAGGTAGGCGCACGCCTCTCCCTCGTGCCCGGCCTTGCCGAGCACCCGCTTCTCCAGTACGACGACGGTGTCGACGCCGAGCACGAGCTCGCCGCCCGCGAGCTCGCCGCGCGCCAGGACCTCCTCGGCCTTGCCGCGCGCGTTGAGCTCCGCCGTCCGCCCGGGGTCGCCGTCGTGGAGGTCCTCGTCGTGCCCGCTCAACACCACCCGATACGGCAGGCGGAGCAGGTCGAGGATCGTGCTCCGCTGCGGGGAACGCGAGGCGAGGACGAGGCGTGCCACCACCTCAGACGAGCTCGTCGTCGCCGAAGAAGAGGGCGATCTCGCGTGCCGCGCTCTCGGGGCCGTCGGACCCGTGCACGACGTTCTCCTCCTTCGAGAGCGAGAAGTCGCCGCGGATCGTCCCCGGGGCGGCGTCCGCCGAGTCGGTCACGCCCATCATCGCCCGGACGACGCGGATCGCCTCTCGACCCTCCCACACCATGGCCACCACCGGGCCCGACGTGATGAACGCGACCAGCGGCTCGAAGAACGACTTGCCCATGTGCTCGGCGTAGTGTCGCTCGGCGAGGGCGCGGTCGATGCGCAGTGCCTTGAGCGCCACGAGACGAAAGCCGCGGCGCTCGAAGCGCGCGACGATCTCGCCGACCAGGCCGCGCGCGACCCCGTTAGGCTTGACCATGATGAAGGTGCGTTCCACCTGCGTTCCTCCTTCGCGCGTGCGGCGCGCGGCTCACGCCGCGCGCCACACGATCCCCCTTCTCACCCGGCCGCCGTCAGCGGCGCGCGGGCTCGGCCGCGGCGGGCACGCCGTGCACCTCGGCCTCGCAGTACGGGCACAGCCGCCACTGCGGTTCGACCGGACGCCGGCACGAGCGACAGACCGTGCGCAGCCGCCGCCCGCAGGTCGGGCAGACGAGGTAGTCGTCACGTACCGGCGTCTTGCAGAACGAGCACCGCGGCTCGTCGGCGAGGCGCTGTTCCATCATCCGTACCTCGAGCTCGCGTTCGCGGACGTCGTCGAGATACTCGGGAGGCCTCACGATCGCGTACACGATCAGTCCGACCGGCCCGAACACGAGCCCCGTCAGCGCGGCGACGGCGACGAGGATCCTGTCCTCGATGCGCCGCCGCGCATCCTTGAACACCCAGTAGG
>CAZTMO010000049.1:5314-10218 GCA_964615105.1 uncultured Thermoleophilia bacterium | reverse complement strand
TAGAATCGGGGCGACCCGGGACGCACGACCGTGGAGGGACGTGTCCAGGCTCGACCGCGACCTCAGGCTGCTCGCCGCCGCCAACCTGCTCTATGCGCTCGGTGTGGGCATGTACCTCCAGCTCCTGCTGGTGTACGCGCTGCACCTCGGCGCCTCGCGCTTCACCATCGGCCTTCTCAACGCCGTGACGCTCGCCTGCATCGCCGCCGGCAACATCCCTGGAGCATGGGCCTCGCACAGGTTCCCTCTCAAGACCGTGATCGTGGTCGTCTGGTGGCTCACTGTGCCGACGGCGCTCTGCTTCGCCCTGGCGCCCTCGTGGCCGTGGCTGATCCCCGGAATGGTCCTGTCGGGGCTCTGCATGGCGAACAACCCGGCCTTCAAGACGTACATCGCGCTCAAGTCCGAGCCGGCGCGCATGGCACGCAACATCACGCTCGTCTTCGGGATGTATCCCGCGGGACTCGTCGTCGCGCCGCTGCTCGGCGGCACGGTTGCCGACGCCTACGGCATGCGCACCGTCTTCTGGGTCAGCGCCGTCTTCTACGCCGCCTCCGCCGCCACGGCCACGACGATCAGCCACGTCTCCTATCACGCGGAACATGAGAAGCTCACGCCGGCCGCCGTGACCCGCAACCGCAGCTTCCACCGTTACGTGGGGTTCTTCCTCGCCGGTTACCTCGCCGTGTATGTCGGGCAGGCGCTGCTCACGCCGTATCTCTCGGTCGTGCACGGCCAGGGATACGCGGCGCTCGGGGTCTTCGCCATGCTGGCTGCGCTCGGCGCCGCCCTGATGACCCCGCTGAGCGGGCGTGTCGCCGACCTGCGCGGTCCGCGCGCCGGAACCGCGCTCGTGCTCGTCGTCGTCTGCGCCGGCACGCTGCTGCTCCTGCTCGGGTCCTCCCCCCTCGCCTGGGGCGCGGCCATGTTCCTGTGCGGTGGGTACGACACGTTCCGCTTCCTCGCCACCGGTATCGTGGGACGCTCGTTCGGCGACATCCCCCTCGCCTGGGGCTTCGCCCTCTTCGACACGACCATGGGCCTGCCCATGGCCGGCGGCTCGGTCCTCGGCGGCGTGCTGTTCGGACTCGGCACGTCGCTGCCCTTCGTCCTCGTCGTCGCGGTCGCCGCTGCCCTGCTCGTCGTGCTCGGTGCGATGCGTGGGCGCGAGGACGCACGCCGGGCGGAAACGGGTACGTAGAAGGACGGACGGGACGTGCGTACGGGGACGCGACGCCGCACCCCGCGAGGATCGACGAGGAGGCGACATGGGCATCTTCGACACCATCAAGGACAAGGCCGGCGACCTTGCGGGCGACGCCGAGCGCGCCGGCAAGATCGGCGCGGCGCAGGTGAAGCTGAAGTCGCTGCAGGGTGACGTCAAGGACGCGCTGACGAAGTTGGGTGAGGACGCGTTCGCGCTCATCGAGAAGGGCGAACTCACAGCGCCCGGCCTTGAGGCGGCCCTCACGCGGGTGCGCGACGCCAAGAAGCTGGTCGCAGACAAGGAAGCCGAGATCGAGAAGCTCAAGGCACAGGACTGACCGGCACCGGCCGCCGAACGTCACCCAGGCGCAGCTCGGGTCGCCGGCGGACGTCTGCTAGTGTTGCCGGCGACCAGGGAGGCTGCATGAAGCTCAGCGATGCGTGGCCGGCGGCCGGCGGCCGCACGGGCGCGGACGGGCCCCACGAGAAGACGTTCGTCGCCGACCTCGTCGACGGCCAGGCCGTGGCGAGCTACTTCGTCTGTGCCGAGCGCGACGTCAGGACGACCAAGAACGGCGGCACCATGGTCAATCTCACCCTGCTCGACGCGACGGGGCAGGTGAAGGGCGTCCACTTCGACCCCTCCGACGAGGTGCTCGGCACGCTCGCCCCCGGCACGGTCGTCAAGGTCCGTGGGCGCTATCGCATCGACCCGAAGTGGGGATCCCAGCTCGTCGTCGACCGCCTGCGCGTGATGGACAGGGATGAATACGACGAAGCGACGCTCGTCCCCGTGTCGCCTGTGCCCGTCGAAGAGCTGCGTGAGCGCCTCGCGGCGCTGGTCGCCGGCGTCCGCGAGCCGCACCTCCGGCGCCTTCTCGAACTCGCCGTCGACCCCGACCGCGAGCCGGGG
Source organism: uncultured Thermoleophilia bacterium (assembly GCA_964615105.1). GTDB lineage: Bacteria > Actinomycetota > Thermoleophilia > UBA2241 > UBA2241 > UBA2241. The sequence goes on along the minus strand of CAZTMO010000049.1, from coordinate 8,099 downwards.
CGCACCTTCGCCGTCGTCCCCGCGGCGGTGCGCAATCACCACGCCTACCGCCACGGCCTCCTCGAGCACTCTGTCGTGGTCACCGAGGTCGCGGCGGCGGTCGTCGATCGTCTGACGACCGTCGACCGTGACCTGACCGTCGCCGGTGCCCTGTTACACGATGTCGGCAAAGTCGTCAGCTACTCAAGCGACCCGTTCGCGCCGGGTTTCACCGACGCCGGTCGCCTGCAGGGCGAGATCGTCCTCGGGCACGACATCGTGCAGAGCCTCGTCGCCGAGGTCGACGGATTCCCGGAGGAGCTCTCGTCGCGCCTGCGGCACGTCATCGTGTCGCACCACGGCGAGAGAGAGAAAGGCAGTCCGGTGGTACCCATGACGCGCGAGGCGATCGTCGTCCACTTCTGCGACGACATGACGGCCCGCGTCGCGGCGGCGGACGACGCCGAACGCGCCGCCGGTGGCGGCGCGCGCTGGTCCGCCTTCAGCCGCATGCTCGACGCCTTCGTCTACCTCGGTGAAGGGCGTTCGCCGGGCACGGACGCGCCTTCCGCCCCAGCCGTCGCAGGGTCGCTCGGCGACGGCGAGGAGTGCGATGCAGCCGGGGCCGACGGCGGGGAGGAGCGCGATGCAGCCGGGGCCGACGGCGGCGACGCCCCGCCCGACGAGGGCAGACTGCCCTTCGGCGACGACGACTGACGAGCCTCCTCCCGGCCCGTCCTAGCCCCAGATCTCCTGCGCCGCGGCCAGCACCTCGGCGGCATGGCCCTTCGGCGTGACCTTCGGGTAGACCCTGCGCAGGGTCCCATCCGGGTCGATGAGCCAGGTCGTGCGCTTGGCTACCCCGACCATCGGCCGGGCGACGCCGAACGCGACCGCCACGTCGCTTCCTTCGGGGCCGCCGAGCAGCGGCATGCGCAGCCCGTGCTTGTCCGCCCACTTGCGATTGGCTTCGGGCTTGTCGACGCTGGCGCCGACGACCTGGACATCGAGCTTGACGAACTCGTCCAGCAGGCCGTTGAACTCAACGGCTTCGGTCGTTCAGCCCCCGGTGTTGGCTTTTGGGTAGAAGAAGAGGACGGTCCGCTTGCCGGGCGCGCCGAGGTCGAAGCGGCGTCCGTCGAACGCGACTCCGGTCACGACCGGCGCCTTGTCACCCTCTTTCAACATCACGTCCCCTTTCGTCAGTAACCGCCCCACAGGGCCTCTGCCTCGCTCAGCACGTCGCGCGCGTGACCGTACGGCGGGACCTCTGCGAAGACCCGCTTCACGAGCCCACGCCTGTCGATCATGACCGTCGTCGCGCGCGGCCGTCCGCGGCGCGACCCGACCAGCCCGAAGGCCAGACAGACCGAGCGCTCCGCGTCGCTCACCAACGGAAAGCGAAGGTCGTGCCCGGACGCCATCGCCGCGACGAGCCCCGCATGGTCGATGCCTACGCCCACCACCTGGACGCCGAGCTGCCTGAAGCCGGAGAGATGGTCGTTGAAGTCCCCGACCATGTTGACGCTGCGCACGCTGGTCGCGTCCTCGAAGAAGAAGACGACCAGATGCTGCCCCGGCGCCGCGAGGTCGACGAGCTGACCGTCGGTGGTCAGGAGCGTGACGGGAGGGGCGTCTTCGTCAGCGCCGATCATGGCGTTGCTCGGGCCGCGGCTCAGCCCGCGTCGATCTCGGCGTCTCCGGCCACCGGCGGTGCCGCGACGACGAGAAAGGTGAGCGGGCCGATGCCGGCATTGGCGACGCGGTGCCAGGCGCGAGGCGGCACGGCGAGCGCGTCACGCTCGCCGAGCTTGTACCGCGCCTCGTCGACGTCGAGCATCGCCGTACCGTCGAGGACCACGTACAGCTCCTCCTGCTCGCGGTGGAGGTGGCCCAGCATGGAACCCTCGGCCAGCGTGTACACGTTGGCGCGCATCTGGGTCAGCGCGAGCTTGTCGCCGAGACGCTGGATGCTCAGCTTCTCGGAAAGGCTCTCGGTCGGCGCGGCGTGTACGGTCTCCATGTGCTCCTCCTTGCGCGGCAGTGCGCGCGTCGCGTCGGTGCCTTCGTTCGCGGCCTCGCCGGTCAGCCTCGCTCCGGGGTCAGGATCGTCACCGGCAGCGGGCAGAGCTGCTCAAAGCGCCTGGCGTCGCTCTCGGAGCCGACGATGTCACCGAAGTGCATGGGCACCACGACCTTCGCCTTGAGCCGGGCGCACGCCGCGGCGGCCTCCTCAGCCGTGCAGGTGTACGTCCCCCCGACCGGCAGCAGGGCGATGTCGGCGTCGACGTCGTTCATCTCGGGGATCGCGTCGGTGTCACCGGCGTGGTAGATGCGCAGCCCGTCCATGGCGACGATGTAGCCGACATGGCCCGCCTCGCGGGGATGGTAGACCGTGCCGGGCAACTTGAACTTGTCGATGTTGTACGCCGGCACGGCAGTGACCACAGCCGAACCGGCAGTGACCGTCTGTCCGGGGGCGATCGCCGAGGCGACGCGGCCGCGGAGCTCGTCGGTGACGCAAGGCGGCCCGACGACGATGGCCCTGGGGCCGGCGATCCGGTCGATGTCGGCGATGCTGAAATGGTCGTAGTGGTCGTGCGTCACGAGGACGACGTCGGCGGCGGGTTGTCCGGCGGGCAGCTTCCACGGGTCGATGTAGACGACACTGCTGCCGTCGATGCGAAACGAGTCGTGACCAAGCCAGTGGACGTGCTCGAGCATGTGCCCCTCCTTCACCGCGTGCCAGAGCATCGTACCCGAAGCGCCGGGAATGGAGACACGGGCGAAGCGGCCGAGCGAGGGC
>CAZTMO010000049.1:0-5214 GCA_964615105.1 uncultured Thermoleophilia bacterium | reverse complement strand
GGGGCCGCGGCGGCGGCCGGCCGCACGTTGACGGCCTGGTTGCCCTTGCGTCCCTGGGTCACTTCGAACTCGACGAGCTGGTCGGTCTCGAGTGACGTCACGCCCTCCGCGAGGCCGGTGACGTGCACGAAGATGTCGTTGTCGTTTTCCTGCGCGATGAAGCCATAGGCCTTATCGGTCGAGAACCACTTGACTTTGCCTTGAGGCACTGCATCCTCCTGGTGTTCCGCGAAGCGGGTCCTCGACGGCGCTCGGGCCACGGGGCGCGCTCCCCTTGTGTTGTACGGGGCTTTATACCCGCCGACCGGCCGGCGTGCGACCCGAGCGGCGTCGGCGGCGCGACCAGGCGCAGCTGGGGCACGAGCCGGCTGCGGGCGCCGACGTGAAAACGTCGCGTCGGCGCCCGCGTGGCGCGGGCTCACACGCCGCGTCAGCAGCGCGTGACGGCGAAGATCGCGATGCGCGCCATGAGTTCCGGCGCGATCGGCCGCGACGGCGGCGGCGCGTCGACCGAACGCAGGTAGAGCTCGTGCTCGATGCAGAGCCCTTCTTCGCGACACAACTTGCGGAAGTCCTTGATCGTGCAGAGATGGATGTTGGGCGTGTCCCACCACTGATACGGGATCTCCTTCGAGATCGGCATGCGGCCGAGGAAGAAGAGCTGGGCGCGGACGCCCCAATGGGCGAAGTTAGGGAAGCTGACGATGGCGAGACGCCCGATGCGGACCATCTCGCGGATGATCATCCGCGGGCGCTTCAACTGCTGCAGGCTCAGGCTCAGGATCACGACGTCGTGCGAGTCGTCGGGAAAGTCGGCCAGGCCCTCGTCGAGATCGCCGTGAAAGACCGACAGGCCCTTGCCGACGCAGGCCTCGACGGCGGCCTGCGAGATCTCGAGCCCACTGCCGTGGACGCGCTTCTCGCGGACCAGTTCGGCGAGCAGCCCGCCGTCGCCGCAGGCGAGGTCCAGCACCGTCGCCCCCTCGGGGACGAGACCCTCGATCAGCTTGTAGTCGATGCGCGACACGGGGACTATCTTACGCCGCGGCCGTCGATCCGCAGTTCAGACGGAGCGCGCGTACGAGCGCGCGCCGCTGGCGAGGAAGGCCGCGATCACGCCCTCCATCTTGCCGCGCTCGAGCAGGAAGGCGTCGTGGCCGAAGTGGCTCGCCACCTCGTAGTAGCTGACGTGCTTGCGCGCCGCGCGCAGGGCGCTGACGATCTCCTTGAGCTGATAGGGCGGATGCAGCCAGTCGCTGGAGAACGACAGGACCAGGAAGCGCGCCTTGACGTCGCGGAACGCGGCGACGAGGCTGCCGTGACGGCGCGAGAGGTCGAAGTAGTCGAGCGCCCGCGTGATGTACAGGTACGTGTTGGCGTCGAAGCGGTTGGTGAACGAAAGGCCCTGATGATGCAGGTAGCTCTCGACCTCGAAGTCCGGGCTGAAGGTGAAGGTGTAGTCGTGGATGTCCTGCAGCCGGCGACCGAACTTCTCTTGCATCGCCTCGTCGGACAGATAAGTGATGTGGCCGACCATGCGGGCCACGGCGAGCCCTTTGGCCGGCGGCTTGCCGCCGTAGTAGTGCCCGCCGCGCCACTCAGGGTCGGCCATGATCGCCTGCCGCCCGACCTCGTTGAAGGCGATCGCCTGCGTCGGCTGCCTCGCCGCCGTCGCCATGGCGACGGCCAGGTGCAGGCGCTCAGGGTGCGACACGGCGAGGTCGAGGACCTGCATGCCGCCCATCGAGCCGCCGACGGCGGCGAGCAGCTTGTCGATACCGAGATGGTCGAGCAGCAACAAGTGAGCCTCGACCATGTCGTGGATGGTGATCATGGGAAAGTCCGTGCCGTACGGCCTGCCGGTCGCCGGGTCGAGCGACGACGGGCCGGTCGAGCCGCCGCAGCCGCCGATCACGTTGACGCAGACGACGAAGTACTTCTCGGTGTCCAGCGCCTTGCCCGGCCCGATGAGCACGTCCCACCAGCCGGCACGCTTGTCGTTGGCGCTGTGCCGGCCGGCGACGTGTGCGTCACCGGACAGGGCGTGGAAGACCATGACCGCGTTGTCGCGCGCCTCGCTCAGCGTGCCGTAGGTCTCGTAGGCGAGCGTGATCGGCCAGAGCCGGCCGCCGCCCTCGAGCTCGAGAGCCCGGCCCGGCCCGTCGAACGTGACGTGCTTCGTGCGCACGATGCCGGCCGAGCCGGCGTCGGCGTCAAGGCCGGCCGGCACATCGCCGATCGCAACCTTCGTCGTCTCTCTTGCGTCACTCATGATCTGCGATTGTAGCCGAGCGCACGACCGGCGACCGCCGCCGCACGTCCCTGTCTCAGCTTTTTGCCAGCGCCTGGTCGATGTCGGCCACGATGTCGTCCACCGTCTCGATGCCGATCGACAGGCGGACGAAGTCGTCGGTCACGCCGGCGGCGAGCTGCTCCTCCGGTTTGAGCTGCGCGTGCGTCGTCGTCGCCGGATGGATGCACAGCGATTTGGCGTCGCCCAGGTTGGCGAGGTGCGAGAGCAGCCTCGTGCCCTCGACGAAGCGTCGCCCGGCCTCGCGTCCGCCTTTGATGCCGAAGCCGATCATCGCGCCGTACAGACCGCGGTGATGGTACCTGGCAGCGAGGTCGTGGCAAGGGCACGACTTGAGGCCGGGGTACGTGACCCATCCGACCTTCTCGTGCCCCTCGAGGAACTCCGCCACGACCTGTGCGTTCGTGCTGTGGCGCTCCATGCGCACGGGCAGCGTCTCGATCCCCTGGGTGATGAGAAAGGCGTTGAACGGCGAGAGCGCCGCGCCGACGTCGCGAAGCAGCGTGACACGCAGCTTGAGGGCGTAGGCGAGAGGGCCGAAGGCGTCGACGAAGCGCAGCCCGTGGTAGCTCGCGTCCGGCTCGACGAGGCCCGGAAAGCGGCCGCTCGCCGCCCAGTCGAAGCGGCCCGAGTCGACGACGATGCCGCCGATCGACGTACCGTGCCCGCCGAGGAACTTGGTGAGCGAGTGCACGACGATGTCGGCGCCGTGGTCGAGCGGCCGCAACAGGTACGGGGTCGGCATGGTGTTGTCGACGACCAGCGGGACACCGGCGTCGTGCGCCGCCGCCGCATAGCCCGCCAGGTCGGCGGTGTCGAGACGCGGGTTGCCGACGCTCTCCACGTACACGAGCCTCGTCTCGGGACGGATCGCCGCGCGCACGGCGCTGAGGTCGTCGGTCGGCACCGTCGTGACGGTGACACCGAGCCTGCTCAACGTGTGCGTGAAGAGCGTGTGCGTACCGCCGTAAAGGCTGGACGACGAGACGATGTGATCGCCGGCGCCGGCGATGTTGAGGATCGCGAACGTGATCGCCGACTGTCCCGACGCGAACGCGACCGCGGCCGCGCCTCCCTCGAGCGCGGCGACGCGCTTCTCGAGGACGTCGGTGGTCGGGTTCATGATGCGGGTGTAGATGTTGCCGGGCTCTTGAAGACCGAACAGCTTCGCGGCGTGGTCGGCGCTGTCGAAGACGTAGGCGGTGGTCTGGTAGATGGGAAGGGCACGCGACCCGGTCTGCGGATCGGGCTCCTGGCCGGCGTGCAGGGCGAGGGTTTCGAAGCCCTGCGGCGCGGTGCTCTGGGCGTCGTCGGTCATGGCTGCTCCTCTGGACGTGACCCGCGAAGCATACCCTTCGGCGCGCTGCCGCACGCAGGGGCACGCGCAGAGCCGCGCCCTGACGCGCGTCGGCCCTCGGTCGCCGGCCCCATGCGACCGGTCGCGCGATGCTACGATGCCCACGTGGACGAGGTACGTGAGACCCTGCGGCGCGAGCTGCCCGGCCTCGAAGAGGCCGTCCCCCTCGCGCCGCTGTGCGCCTACGGAGTCGGAGGCCCCGCCGAGCTCCTGTACGCGGCGCGCGACACGAACGCGCTCGCCACGGCCGTACGCCTCGGACATGAGCTCGGCCTGCCGCTGACGGTCCTGGGGCGCGCGACCAACGTTCTCGTCGGAGACGAAGGCCTGCCCGGTCTCACCGTCCTCGCGCGCAACGAGCGCCGCCACCTCGACGGCGACGTCCTGCGCGTCGAGGCCGGCGCCGAGCTGCCCGGCCTGGTCGCCGAGCTCGCCGGGCAGGGCCTCGCCGGCCTCGAATTCGCCGGCAACATCCCCGGCTCGGTCGGCGGCGCGGTGGTCGGCAACGCCGGCGCCTACGGACGCGCCGTAAGCGACGCCCTCGTCGACGTCCAGGTGCTCGACGGGCGCGTCGAGCGGCGCGCCGCGCCGGACGAGCTCGCCTTCTCATACCGCATGAGCGTCTTCAAGACGCGGCCCGACCTCGTCGTCCTGGCCGCGACCTTCGCCCTGTCGCCCGGCGACGGCGACGCGTTGCGTGCCGGGATCGCCCGCGACGCCGAGCTGCGCCGCAGCAAGCACCCGCTCGACTGCGCCTCATGCGGCAGCTACTTCAAGAACCCGTCGCGCGAGCTGCCGGCGGCGCGCCTCATCGAGGACGCCGGCCTCAAAGGCCTCACCGTCGGCCGCGCCCGCGTGAGCGAGAAGCACGCCAACTTCCTCGTCGCCCTCGAAGGCGCGACGACGGCCGATATCCTCGCACTCGCCGAGGAGGTCAAACGACGGGTGCGGGAGCACAGCGGGCACGCCCTCGAAGAGGAGGTCCGCCTGCTCGGCGTCACGCCGCCGAGGGCGAGCGGCCCGGCGGGCCTGCTCGCCGCGCCCTGAAGGGCTCCCCCGCGCCGGAACGAGCCGCGCCGCGTCACGACCGTCTCTGACGGCTCACGCCGCGGCGCGGCTATACTCTTGCCCGTCGCGGCGAACCCATGCCGCGGGCCAGGCGTCACTCCCGCTGGAGGAAGAAGATCGACGAGCTGCCGTTCGGCCTCGTAGACCGGATGCGCCGGGCGCAGCCCGAGGCGCGCGCCGAGTTCTTTCGCCGCTACGCGCCCCAGGTGCGCCGCATCCTCTTCCTCCAGGGTCTCTGCGACGAGGTGGACGACGCCGTGCAAGAGGTGTTCATCAAGGTGTACCGCGCGGACCTGCCGGCCGAGGAGCGCTTCCTCGCATGGTTCTACCGCCTGATCCTGAACACCGGGCGGGACCAGGGGCGGAGGCGCAAGACGCGGCGCAGCCTGGTCGAGCGGCTCGAGGAGCTGGCGCCCGTCGCGCGGGGCGGCGGCGAAGCCGCGGCCGCCGATCCGGCGCGGCGCGCGGTGGCCGCCGA
>CAZTMO010000048.1:0-10303 GCA_964615105.1 uncultured Thermoleophilia bacterium | reverse complement strand
CCTTGGGCGTCAGGAACACGTTGTGGTTGTACTGGAACACGTTGCGGTCGATGAAGGCCTTCATCTGGGCGCTGACGTTCTCGTAATAGACCGGCGTCGCCAGCAGCACGCCGTCGGCCGCGTACACCGCCGCGAGAAGACGCGCGGTGTCGTCCCGTTGAGGGCAGCTCGCGCGATCGGCGCAGTCCTCATGGCCGAGGCAAGGAGCGATCTCATGCGCGCCGAGCATGATCTTGTCGACCGCGGCCCCGCGACGCTCCAGCTCGGCGAGCGCCTCGTCGACGAGCACCGAGGTATTGCCCTTCGGTCGCGGGCTGCCCACGACGGCGACGACGAGCGGACGGCCGCCGCCGTTCACGCGCTGCTCGTTCACCGGCCGACCTCCTCCACGTGACATGCGGACGGCTGCGATTCTACCGTGCCTCCGCGAGCGCTCGACGGCACTCCGCAAGGGAGATCGACTGCGGGGCCGCGCACGACACGGTCCAGGGCGTGATCGACGGCGTGCAAGCCGGAAGTGAGGCGTCGCTGAGCGACGACACCTGAGTCCCCTGCCAGGACGTGGCGGCGGTCGGGGTACACTCGGGCCATGAGCATCAACGAGGAGAGCTCGCCGGCGACCTGGGCGCAACCGGGCGCCGGCGCCGCGCCGCCCGGACCGGCCGGCGCAGTCCGCGCCGGCGTCCTGATCGCCGGCGGAAGAAGCCGCAGGGCCGGCGTCGACAAGCGCTACCTCGTCCTCGGGGGCCGTACGCTGCTGCAGCGCAATCTCGACTTCCTCCGCGCGCTGTTCCCGCGCGTCGTCGTGTCTGTCGGCGCCGGGCAGGAGCTCGATTTTGGCGACGGCGCCGACGTCGAGCTCGTGCCCGACGCCCACCCCGGCGAGTCCCCGCTCGTCGGCATCGTGACCGCGCTGGAACGTGTCGGTGAGCCGGTCTTCGCACTCGCCGCCGACCTCGTCGCGCCCTCCGACTGCGCGGCGGCACGTGTCCTGGCGGCCTACCCCGGCCACGACGTCGCCGTGCCCGTCGTGGGTCCTCACGCGGAACCCCTCTTCGCCGCCTACGGGCCGGCGTGCCTGCCCCCGATGCGAGCCCTCCTCGAAGCCGGCCGTCACCGCATCGTCGCGGCGTTCCCCTCACTCGCCGTCACCCGCGTCGCCTTCCCCGACGCGACGCCGTTCCGTAACATCAACACCATGGACGACTTCGCAGAAGCCCGTCGAGCGGCCGACGTCGCAGGAGACGGCGGTGGCTCGGGGCCGCGGACGGGGCGGTCTCAGCCAGCCCTGGTCGCGATCGTCGGCAAGAGCGACTCAGGCAAGACGACGCTCGTCGAGCGGTTGATCGCCGCGCTCGTCGGCCTCGGCCTGCGCGTCGGCAGCGTGAAACACGACGCGCACAGCTTCGAGATCGACCACCCCGGCAAGGACTCATGGCGGCACGGCCAGGCCGGCGGCGAAGCCTATGCAGTGGCTTCGCCCGAACGCCTGGCCTTCGTCACGCACCTGGCGACCGAGCTCCCCGTCGAGGAGATCACGCGCCGCTACTTCGCCGGCTTCGACATCGTCGTCGCCGAGGGCTACAAGCGCACGGCGCCGCACAAGGTCGAGGTCTTCCGCCTCGGTGCCGGCCACCGCGAGCCGCTCTGCGCGCCCGGTGAGGCGCTGGCGCTCGTCACCGACGCCGCGCTCCCGCACGAGCACCGCTTCGCCCTCGACGACGCCGCAGGTCTGGCGCGCTTCCTCGCCGTCCGGCTCGACGCGCTTCGGCAGTACTGAACGCCGGCATGTGCGCCGCGCGGCCGGGGGCGCGGCTCGCCGCTCGCCTGCAACCAGCATGTCGCTTCGCCGCCTGCGCGTCGTCTGGCCACCCACGCTCGTCTTGCGCGCCGTCGCTCAAGGCCGTAGAGTCTGGAGGCGGGGATGTCGCTTGGCGCCGGCGGTTTCAACACGGCCGAGCGGCATCGCACTTCGACACCGGACGAGAGAGAGCCACATGCCCAACCTCGGTGGAAGCGAACTCCTCATCATTCTCGCCATCGTCCTGTTGCTCTTCGGCGCGACCCGCCTGCCCAAGCTCGGCAGGGGCCTCGGCCAAAGCATCCGCGGCTTCAAGCAGGGGCTGAACGAGGACGAGCCCGACGAGGCAGAGAAACCGGACCAGGCCCAGATCGAGAAGGGCAAGGACCAGAGCGACGGCTGAACCCGTCGTGCGGGACGCCGCTCAGACGGCGCGCTCGAGCAGGCAGACGGCCGCGGCCGAGATCCCTTCGCCGCGCCCCTCGAACCCCATCCCCTCCGTCGTCGTGGCCTTGAGGCCGACGGCATCGACCCCGACGTGCAGCGCCTCGGCGAGACGCGTCCGCATGCGCTCGCGATACGGCGTCAGCTTCGGCTGCTGACACACGACCGTGACGTCGACGTTCGCGAGGCGCCAGCCGGCGTCGTGCACGCGCGCGACGACGTCGCGCAGCAACGCGACGCTCGAGGCGCCCTCGTACGCAGGGTCGTCGTCGGGGAACAGGGCGCCGATGTCGCCGAGCGCCGCGGCGCCGAGCAGCGCGTCGATGACCGCGTGCGCGACCACATCGGCGTCCGAGTGTCCGAGAAGGCCGAGGGGATGGTCGACCTCGACGCCGGCGAGCACCAACCGGCGTCCCGGCGCGAACCGATGGGCGTCGTAGCCCTGGCCGACCCTACACGTCAGCTTCGGCCTCCCACGAGAGCAGCGCCGCCGCCAGCGGCAGGTCGGCCGGCGTCGTGATCTTGACGTTGGCCGGCGTCGACGGGACGACGGTCACCTTGTAGCCCGCGCGTTCGAGCAGCGCCGCGTCGTCGGTCGCGTCGAGCTCCTCGCGCGCGTAGACGTCGCGCAGCGCCGGCGCACGAAAGACCTGCGGCGTCTGCACCGCCCAGAGACCGTCGCGAGGGACGGTCGTCTCGATGGCGCCGCGGGCATCGGCCCGTTTGAGCGTATCGCTGACCTCGAGGCCGGGGACGGCGCCGTCGGCATCCTGAAGGGCCGCGATACACGCCTCGAACACGTGGCGCGAGAACAACGGCCGGGCGCCGTCGTGCACGGCGACGACCCCGGCGTCGGCCGGCACCTCGAGCAGCCCGGCGCGCACCGAGTCCGAGCGCCGGCGACCGCCCTCGGCGATGAGCAGGGGCTTGGCATCGTCGAAGCAGAAGAGCTCGCTCGCGAAGCGCACGGTGTGCGACGGGTGGAGCACGACGACGAGACCGGCGACTTCGGGCATCTCGAGAAGACGGCGGACGGAGTGGCTCAGGATCGGCTCGCCACCCAGCAGAAGGAACTGCTTCGACTCGCCGTCGGGCAGTCCCATGCGGCGGCTGTCGCCCGCCGCGGCCACGATCACCCAGACTCCGCCCTCGGCGGTCGCTGCGGCCATGCCCGTCCCGTCCCTACCGGACAAGCCGACTGAAGATCATCTTGCCCGACGGACTCTGCAGCACGCTGGTGACCTCGGTGGAGACGCGCGAGCCGACCATGGCCGCCCCCGCCTCGACGACGATCATGGTGCCGTCGTCGAGGTAGCCGACGCCCTGGTCCCGCTCGCGCCCTTCGCGCAGGATCTTGACCTCGATGACCTCGCCCGGCAGCACCGCCGACTTGACCGAGTTGGCGAGGTCGTTGACGTTCAGCACCTTGACGCCCTGGATCTCGGCGACCTTGTTCAACGTGTAGTCGGTGGTGAGGATCATGCCGCCGATGTCACTGCCCAGCCTCACGAGCCTGGCGTCGACGGCGTCGATGTCCGGGTAGTCCTTGTCTTCGACGCGTACCTGCCCGGAGTGGTTCTGCAGCCGGCGCACGAAGTCGAGGCCGCGCCGCCCGCGCACGCGCTTCTCGGGGTCTGAGGAATCGGCGAGCCGCTGCAGCTCCTCGATGACGAAGCGAGGAACAAGGATCTCGCCTTCGACAAAACCGGTCTTGACCACGTCGATGATGCGCCCGTCGATGATGGCGCTGGAGTCGACGATCTTGGCCGGCGTCATGCCGGCCGTGGCCTCGAAGGCGCCGCGCACGCCGATGAGGCGCAGGATCTCGACGTGCTTCCTGGCGGCGAGGTAGGCCGTGAAGTAGCCGCTGATGAGGAAGAGCGGGACGAGCAGGTAGGCACCCACGTACGGGATACGGACGATGGCGAGGCTGACCAGCGCGGCGACGGCGAGCCCGAGGACGACGCCGGCGGCGGCGACCACGACCTCGGGCCCGGTGGACCGGACCAGCGCGTCGTCGACGTGGTCGAGCCCCTTGCGCACCAGCCAAGCGAGGAAGACCCCCAGCGCGTAACCGACGGCGAAGCCGGCGGTCAGCACGATCACAAGGTATCCGACCTCGCCCCAGCGTCCGAGCTCGGGAAGGACGTCGGTCTGGCGCAGGCGGTCGGCGACCTGGTACGCGGCGACGACGCCGAGCAGGGCGAACACGAACCGGATCGCCGGCGTCAGCACGCCCCTGCCACGAGGAGAGGGGGCCATTGTCGGAGACCTAAGCGACCGTCGCAGGCTCGAGCGCCTCGCCGGCCGTCGGGTGGCTCCCGATCTGCACGGTGGCGAGCAGCTCGTCGAGAAAGAGCGTGGCCTGTTCCTCGTCGAAGTCGCGCGCATACATGAGCTCGCTGGCGAGGATCTTCTTGGCCTTGGAGAACATCTGCTTCTCGCCGGTCGACAGGCCCTTGTCGGCATGGCGGATGGCCAGATTGCGCACGACCTCGGCGACCTCGAAGATGTCGCCCGTCTTGAGCTTGTCGCGGTTGTGCTTGTACCGCCGGCTCCAGTTCTTGGGCATCTTCGTGGGGTCGCCGCGCAGGACGTCGATGACCTGGTCGACGACGTCGGCCGCGACGACCTTGCGCAGGCCGGCGCGGTCGGCGTTCTCGACCGGGACCATGACCGTCATGTCGTTGTGGAGGATCTGGATGGTGAGGTACTCGCGCTGCTGGCCGAGAACGTCCTTCTGCTCGATCCTCATGATCTTGCCGGCGCCGTGATGCGGATACACGACCTTATCGCCCACCTGATACAAGGCCTCAAACCCCCTTGTCGTCGCTCGCGGCGGTGTCGCCGTTCTGTGACGCAGCGTGATCGAAGACGATCGCCATGGCGGCGCGGAGGTCGTCGGCCCCGCTCACACGCCGGCTGCCGGGCCCACGGCCGGCGTCGCTCGCCGGCGCCAGCACGCGAGCGAACCCGGCGCGCGTGGCCTCGCCGACGCGACGCTCGGACTGGCTGCAGGAACGAAGCTGGCCCGTCAGGCTGATCTCCCCGAACACCGCGACCCGCGGAGATAACGGCGCATCACGCTCGGCCGAGGCGACGGCGAGAGCGACGGCGAGGTCAGCCGCGGGTTCGTCAATGCGGATTCCACCTGCAATTGTAACAAAAACGTCGCTCGATGACAAAGGCAGGCGCGCGTGGCGCGCCAGTACGGCGAGGATCATCGCCAGACGGTTGCGGTCGAAGCCGTTGGTCACGCGCCGCGGCATCGCCATGTCGCTGTGGCTGACGAGAGCCTGGACCTCGACAAGGAAGCAGCGTGTGCCCTCGACGGCGACGTGGACGGCGGCGCCGACCGAAGGCCCGGCGCCGCCGAGAAAGAGCCGCGACGGGTCGGCGACGGGGACGAGGCCGGCGCCGGTCATCTCGAAGATCCCGAGCTCGTCGGTCGAGCCGAAGCGGTTCTTGGCGGCGCGCAACGTACGGTAGAAGCGGTGGCGGTCGCCCTCGAACTGGAGCGTGGTGTCGACCATGTGTTCGAGGACGCGCGGCCCGGCGATCGCCCCCTCCTTGGTCACGTGACCGACGAGGATCACGGCGGTACCGGTCTCCTTGGCGAGGCGGAGAAAGGCACCCGCCGCCTCGCGAACCTGGCTGACGCTGCCGGGGGCCGAGGTGAAGGCGTCGCTGTACAGCGTCTGGACCGAATCGACGACCACGACCGCCGGGCGGGCGCCGGCCACCGCCTCCAGAACGGGCTCGAGTCGGGTCTCGGCGAGGACGGCGATCTCGCCGGGCGTCGCGCAGATGCGCTCCGCGCGCATCTTCACCTGCCCGGCGGACTCCTCACCGCAGACCAGCAGCGCGGAGCGCCCCGCCGCCGCGACCTTGTCGAGCACCTGCAGGAGCAGGGTACTCTTGCCGATGCCGGGCTCGCCGCCGACGAGCACGAGCGAGCCGGGGACGATGCCGCCGCCCAGCACCCGGTCCAGCTCGTCGATACCCGAAGGGAAGCGTTCGCCCGCCGACGAGACGACGTCGGCGAGGCGCAGGGGGGCGGCGACCGCGCCGCCGCCCCCCTGCGCCTTGTGCCGCCCCCGGCCGCGCGACGTGACCTCGACGAGCGCCTCTTCGACGAACGAGTCCCAGGCGCCGCAGTCCGGGCAGTGACCCAGCCACTTGGCCTCACGGCGCCCGCACTGCGAGCAGGTGAAGACGGTCTTGCCGCGCGTCACGGACGCGAGGAGGTCGTGAGTGCCGGCATCGTGGCCGAGCGTGTCAGGCGCTGGCGCCGGCCGAGCCGGCGTCGGGCGGCCCGTCGGGTCCGCCGCCGGAGCCCACCGGCGCCACGGCGCCGTGAGCGACCGGCTCGTCGAGCCCCATCATCGGCAGCTCGACGCTGCCCCCGACCCTCTCGCCCTCGACGGTGAGCTTCGTGTCGTCGTCTTCGGCGTCGACCACGACCACCGTGCCGGGCGGGAACTGCCGCTCGAGCATCGCGTCCGAGAGCTTGTCCTCGATGTAGCGCTGGATCGCGCGCCGCAGCGGCCGCGCCCCGAGAACCGGGTCGTAGCCCTTTTCGACCAGCAGGTCGCGGCCCGCCTCGGTGAGCTCGATGCTCACGCCCTGCGCGGCGAGCTGCTCGCCGAGGCGCCCCATCATGAGGTCGACGATGAGGCGGATCTCGTCCCGCTCGAGCTTGTGGAAGACGATCACCTCGTCGACGCGGTTGAGGAACTCGGGGCGGAAGACGCGCTTGAGCTCGCCGGTGATACGGCTCTTCATCTCCTCATAGCTGAGGCCGCGCTGGCCCGTCTGCGCGAAGCCGAGCGGCGCGTCCTTGCTGATCTCGGAGGCGCCGATGTTCGAGGTCATGATGACGATCGCATTGCGAAAGTCGACCGTGCGCCCCTGCGAGTCGGTGAGGCGCCCGTCCTCGAGGATCTGCAGAAGGACGTTGAAGACGTCGGGGTGGGCCTTCTCGATCTCGTCGAAGAGGATCACGCTGTACGGCCGGCGACGGACGATCTCGGTGAGCTGCCCGCCCTCCTCATGGCCGACGTAGCCCGGGGGCGAGCCGATGAGGCGCGACACCGTGTGCTTCTCCATGTACTCGGACATGTCGAGCTGCACGAGGTGGTCCTCGTCGCCGAAGAGGAAGACGGCGAGCGTGCGCGCGAGCTCGGTCTTGCCGACGCCGGACGGCCCGAGGAAGATGAACGAGCCGGTCGGGCGGCGCGGGTCCTTGAGACCGGCGCGCGACCGGCGGATCGCCTTGCTCACGGCGCGCACCGCGGCATCTTGGCCGATCAGCCGCGTGTGCAGCTCGTCCTCCATGCGCAACAGCTTCTTGCTCTCGGCCTCGGTGATCTTGACCACCGGGATGCCCGTCCACATGCTGACGATCTCGGCGATCTCGTCTTCGCCGATGCTCGCCCGCATGCCTTCGTCCGAGGTCTTCCAGGCGTCCTCGAGCTCGAGCTTCTTGTGGCAGAGCTTGCGCTCCTTGTCGCGCAGGTTCGCGGCCTTTTCGAACTCCTGCGCCTCGATCGCCGCCTCCTTCTCTTTGCGCACCGTCGCGACCTCGTCCTCGAGCTCGCGATAACTGGGCGGGGCGGTCATCGTCTGGATGCGCTTGCGGCTCGCCGCCTCGTCGATGAGGTCGATCGCCTTGTCGGGGAGGAAGCGGTCGCTGATGTAGCGGTCGGCGAGCTCCGCCGCCGACGTGAGCGCCTCGTCGCTGATGCGGATGCGATGATGAGCCTCGTAGCGGTCGCGGAGGCCCTTGAGGATCTCGACCGTCTCGGGGACCGACGGCTCGGCGACCTTGATCTGCTGGAAGCGGCGCTCAAGGGCCGCGTCGCGCTCGAGGTACTTGCGGTACTCGTCCATCGTCGTGGCGCCGATGGTCTGGAGCTCGCCGCGCGCCAGTGCCGGCTTGAGAATACTGGCGGCGTCGATCGCGCCCTCCGCGGCGCCCGCCCCAACGAGGTTGTGGAGCTCGTCGATGAACAGGATCACGTCGCCCTGCTCGCGGATCTCCTTCATCACCTTCTTGAGGCGCTCCTCGAACTCGCCGCGGTACTTGGAGCCGGCGACGAGGGCGGCGAGGTCGAGAGTGTAGAGCTGCTTGCTCTTGAGGAGTTCGGGCACCTCGTGGTTGGCGATGCGCTGGGCGAAGCCCTCGGCGATCGCCGTCTTGCCGACGCCGGGCTCGCCGATGAGCACGGGGTTGTTCTTGGTGCGCCGCGAGAGGATCTGCATGACGCGCTCGATCTCGACGTGGCGGCCGATGCAGGGGTCGAGCTTGCCCTCCTCGGCGAGCTTGGTGAGGTTGCGACCGAACTGCTCGAGGACTTTGGGCTGACGCTTGCCGCCCTCGCCACCCTGGGCACGGCGACCCGGCCCCGACAGCGTGCGCATGACCTCGTTGCGGATCTTCTCGGGCTCGGCGTCGAGGTCGAGCAGGATCCGCGCCGCGACGCCCTCCTCCTCGCGCACGAGGCCGAGCAGGATATGCTCGGTGCCGATGTAGTTGTGGCCCAGCGAGAGCGCCTCGCGCAGGGCGAGCTCGAGGACCTTCTTGGCCCGCGGCGTGAACGGGATCTGGCCCTGCGGCGACTCCTCGCCCGAGCCGACGATGCGCACGACGGCGGCGCGCACCTCCTCGACGCTCACTTCGAGCGCGTCGAGCACACGCGCCGCCACGCCTTCTTCTTCGCGCAGAAGGCCCAACAGCAGGTGCTCGGTACCGATGTAGTTGTGCTTCAGGGCACGCGCCTCTTCTTGCGCGAGGACGACGACTTGCCGGGCGCGTTCGGTGAAGCGTTCGAACATCGTGCGATCTCCTTGTGGGGCGCGCCGCGGCGCAGGAGGGCGGGGCGGCGTCGCCGGTGCCGTGCCTTGACGCTCCGCGTCGTACAGCCCCCGCGGAGCGACGTAGCACCATGGTACCCGATTCCCCACGGAACGCGACCCGGGCGCGGCGGGCACCCCGCCGCGCCCATGGCGCGCTTCGCCCGACTCCTAGCGCCCCCAGGCCACCAGGAAGTCGCTCCAGTACGTCAGCCTGGCGAAGGTGAGCTGCGAGCAGTAATACGGGAAGTCGACCCACTGAGAGAAGCTGGCCCCACGTCGCGGGGGCGCCGGCGCCGCGGGCCAGAAGATGCTGATCCCGTGCAGGTCTCCCTCCGCCTTCGTGTGCCACTCGTACAGGACCGTCCGGCGCAGCGCCGCCATGACCCTGTCGCAATCCCGGCGGACGGTCTTCGAGGACGCGCGCGCCTTGATCTGCTTCGCGACGCTGAAGAGGTCGCGGACCTCAGGGTACGTGGCCTGAGGAAGCCGAGCCGAACGCCTCCGCGCCGCCGCGTACGCCGCGCGGTGCCCGCGGAGGGTGGAGGCGAGGTCCCAGCCGAGGTCGCTCACGGCGGCGGCAAGGGCGTCCCAGCGACGACCGAGCCCGACCGCCGAAGCCGCCGCGGTCCACTTGTCGTGGCCGCTGCGCATGCTCTTCGCCGCGAGCGTGGCCAAGGCGGAAGCGCCCATGGCGGGGTCGGCCTGCAAGCCGGCGAGGACGCGGTCGAAGGCGAAACCGGTGTAGCCGATCGCGTCCTGCGACCCGGCCATGGCCTTGGCGAAGCCGCGGAACTCGGCCTGGACCTCGACCATCTGCGGCATGCAGGTGTCCATACCGACCATGTCGACCCCACCGACGACCTCGAGGGCATCGCGGAGCTCGTCCATGTCGAGGTAGTCGTTGCTGGTCTCGTCCGCCATCGTGTTGCCCGGCCACCAGCCCCAGCCGTGGTCCCAGAGGAACAGGGCGTAGCGGTCCGCCGGATAGCCGGCCCGGGCCCAGCTCACGAAGTCGATGAGGGTCTGGGGCGAGCCCATGTCGCGTTCGCCCCAGTCGGCCAGCGCCTGGTCGGGCGTCGCCGTCATGCCCTCGGTGACGTGGAACAGGAGGGTGCCCGTCCAGTCGCCGTATCCCGTGGCGTATCCCGGCGCCCGGTCGGCGAGGACCACGACCTGCACGTCGGCGTTCGAGCCGACGGC
>CAZTMO010000047.1:0-10588 GCA_964615105.1 uncultured Thermoleophilia bacterium | reverse complement strand
CCGTGCGCCTCGAGGGGCGCGCGCTGGCCGGCATGCGGGCCGCGGCCAGAGGCAGGGCGCTCATCGCCGTGCTCACGCGCGCCGACTACGCGGCCTTCGGCGTCGGCGAGCACGAGACCGAGGGCATCGTCGATCGCCTGCGCGCGGTCGACGGCGTAGAGGTCGCGGCGCTGGTCAAGGAGCAGGCAGGCAGTCCGCGGGTCCGCGTGAGCCTGCGCTCGGGGGGCGCCGACGTCAGTGCCGTGGCCGCGCAGCGCGGCGGCGGCGGCCACGTCCAGGCGGCCGGGTTCTCGGCAGACGGATCCCCCGAGGAGGTGACGGCGTGGCTCAGTTCCGCACTCGCAAAGCTGCTCTCGACGGCATCCTCCTGATAGACAAGCCCGAGGGGTTCACTTCGCACGACGTCGTGGCCCGCGTGCGTCGCGCCCTGAGGCCGGCGGTCAAGAAGGTCGGCCACGCCGGCACGCTCGACCCCTTCGCCACGGGCCTCCTCGTCGTGCTCGTCGGTCGCGCCACGAAGCTGGCCCGCTTCTTCGTCGATCTGCCCAAGGAATACGAATGCACGATGCAGTTCGGCACACGCTCCGACACCGGGGACGGGACGGGGACCCTCGAAGACACCGGGGTCGCCGTCACACGCGAAGAGGTCGAGGCGGCCCTGCCGCAGTACACCGGCACGATCCTGCAGCGTGTGCCGATGACCTCGGCGGTCAAGGTCGGCGGCGAGCGCCTCTACAAGAAGGCGCACCGCGGCGAAGTCGTCGAGACGCCCGAAAAAGAGGTCGAGATCTCGGCGCTCGACGTGCTCGGCTTCGACGGCGAGGCGCAGCGCATGCGCTGTCGTATAGCGTGCTCGAAGGGCACGTATGTGCGTCAGCTCGCGATCGATCTCGGTGAGACGGTCGGCGCCGGAGCCTACCTGCGCGAGCTGACGCGCACCGGGACCGGCGACCTGCGCCTCGCCGACGGCCAGACCCTGGCCGCCTTCGAGGAGGCGCTCGCCGCCCGCGAGGAGGGCGACGAGCGCATCCCCGGTCTCGTCTCGCCGGCGAGCGCGCTGAGCTTTCTGCCGGCGGTCGAGCTCGCCGCGGCGCAGGTCCTGGCGGTGCGCAACGGCGCCCGCCTGCCCGGCGGCCCTCAGGAGCCCGTCAGGGTGATGCATCGCGGCGAGCTCATCGCCGTGTATGGGCCGGCCGAGGAGGGCCGTGCCCTCAGGCTGCTCGTCCGGTTGTGATGGAGATCGTCCGCGCGCTTGATGCCCTTGCCCGGCGGCCGCGTGCCGTCGCCGTCGGCACGTTCGACGGCGTGCACGCCGGCCACCGCGCCGTGATCGGCGAGGCGGTCGCCGGCGGACGCGACCGGGGATTGACGAGTGCCGTCCTGACGTTCGACCGCCATCCCATGGCCTTGCTCGACGCGGCGCGTCAGCCGCGTCTGCTGACGTCGGCCGTGGAGAAGGAGCGCCTTGTCGCGGAGTCGGGCCCCGACGAGCTCATCGTGCTGCGCTTCGACGAGAAACTGGCCGCGCTCGAGCCGGCGGAGTTCTGCCGCGACCTGCTGCGAAAGACCCTCGACGCGCGCCTCGTCGTCGTCGGCGAGAACTTCACGTTCGGGGCGGGCGGCCGCGGCGACGCCGCGGCGCTGCGCGCCTGCGGCGAAGCGCACGGGTTCGACACGGTCGTCGTGCGCCTTGTCACCGAGGACGGCCGCCCGATCAGTTCCACGCGCATCCGTCGCCTGCTGCGCGAAGGCCGGTTGGAAGAGGTCCGCGAGATCCTCGGCCGGCCGCCCTCGGCCACCGGCCGCGTGGTCTCCGGCGTGCGCCGGGGTCGGACGCTCGGCATCCCGACCGCCAACGTCGACGTCGAGGCCGGCACCGTGTTCCCGGGCCGCGGTGTCTACGTCGCCCGGGTGCGGGTCGCCGACCGCTGGTTCCGCGCCGCCGTCAACGTCGGCCACAACCCCACCTTTCACGATCGCGCCGAGGAGACCACCCACGTCACCGTCGAGGCGCACCTGCTCGACTTCAGCGGCGACATCTACGAGCGCGACATCCGCGTCGATTTCGTGCACAAGCTGCGCGACGAGCGCCGCTTCGACAGCGTCGACGCGCTCGTCGCGCAGATGCAGGCCGACATCGACGCCACGGTCGCGCTCGACGACCCGGCCCTCGACGAGGTCGGCCTGGGGCGCCGGCGCACGTAGGCGCGGCCTCCCACGCCGGGCGCCGGGCACGGGCCGCGGTTTGCCGCATCCACGCCCTGTGCTACCCTAGCCGCTCGACCGTTTCTCGGTCACGGGCCGCCGACCCGCGACTGGGTCTCAGGAGCACCCCGGCGCGGACGCGTCGGGAGGAGGTGAGTCCCCTGGCATTCCTCAAAGAAGACAAGCTCGAGATCATCGCCAAGCACGCCAAGCACGACGGCGACACCGGATCTCCCGAGGTACAGATCGCGCTCCTCACGGCACGCATCGACACCCTCACCGAACACCTCAAGACGCACAAGAAGGACCACCATTCGCGGCGCGGCCTGCTCAAGATGGTCGGCCATCGCCGGCGCCTGCTCGATTACCTGCAGTCGCGCGATGTCGAGCGCTACCGCGCGCTCGTCAAGGAGCTCGAGCTCCGCAAGTAGGCGGATGCTCGGGCCCGCAATCCACTCACGTCCAGATCCCACGCGGACGGACGCCTCATGCAGTCCGGCATGAGGGACGGAAGGAAGACGAAGGAAGAGATGAAGAGACTAGACGTTGAGATCGCCGGCAAGACGATCTCCCTCGAGACCGGCAGGCTCGCCAAGCAGGCGAGCGGCTCCGTGCTCGTCCGCTGTGGGGACACCGTGGTGCTGGTCGCGGCGACGGTCCGCGACGAGACCCGTGAGGGGCAGGACTTCTTCCCCCTGACGGTCGACGTCGAAGAACGTCACTACGCCGCCGGCAAGATCCCCGGCGGGTTCATCAAGCGCGAGTCGCGACCCAGCGAGAAGGCGATCCTCGCGGCACGGCAGATCGACCGCCCCATCCGGCCGCTGTTCCCCAAGGGCTTCATGAACGAGGTCCACGTCGTCGCGACGACGTTCTCCGTGGACCTCGAGAACGCCCACGACGTGCTCTGCACACTCGGCGCGTCGGCCGCTCTGACGATCTCCGAGATCCCCTTCGGCGGGCCCGTGGGCTCCGTACGCGTCGGCCTCATCGACGGCGAGTACGTCGTCAACCCGACGCTGACCGAGATCCAGGACGAGTCCGCCATGGACCTCGTCGTCACCGGTACGCGCGACGCGATCGTCATGGTCGAAGCCGGGGCGAAGGAGGTCGACGAAGCCCAGGTCGTCGAGGCGCTCAAGGTCGCCCACGAGGAGATCAAGAAGCTCGTCGACGTGCAGCTCGCGCTGCGTGAGGCCGTCGGCAAGCCGAAGTGGGAGGTCCCTGAGTTCACCGTCGACGCCGGCGTGTTCGCCGAGGTCCAGAGCAGGTATGGCACCGAGATGGACCGCGTGACGCAGCTCGTCGACAAGAAGGAGCGCCAGGACGCGACCAGCGCCCTGCGCGTCGCGATCGTCGAGGCGCTCGCCGGGGGCGACGAGGTCGACCCCGAACGCCTCGTCCAGGTGCGCCGGGCGGCGGCCAAGCTCGAGAAGGACATCGTCCGGCGGCGCATCGCCGTCGAGAAGCGCCGCCCGGACGGTCGTGGCAGCGAGGACATCCGCGAGATCACCTGTGAGGTGGGCGTCATCCCGCGCACGCACGGGAGCGCGCTCTTCACCCGCGGCCAGACACAGGCGCTGACGATGAGCACCTTGGGCGGCACCGGCGAGTTCCAGCGTATCGACGACCTCAGCATCGTCGAGAAGAAGCGCTACATCCACCACTACAACTTCCCGCCTTACTCGGTCGGTGAGACGGGCTTCATGCGCGGCCCGAAACGCCGCGACATCGGCCACGGTGCCCTCGCCGAACGCGCTCTCTTGCCCGTCCTCCCCGAAGAGGTCGAGTTCCCCTACACCCTGCGCCTCGTCAGCGAGATCCTCGAGAGCAACGGCTCGTCCTCGATGGCCAGCGTGTGCGGCTCGAGCCTGTCGCTGTTCGACGCCGGCGTGCCGGTCAAGGCCGCCGTCGCCGGCATCGCCATGGGGCTCATCAAGGAGGGCGACGACTACGTCGTGCTCACCGACATCGCCGGCGTCGAGGACCATCTCGGCGACATGGACTTCAAGGTCGCCGGGACGGCGAAGGGCATCACGGCGCTGCAGATGGACATCAAGATCGGCGGCGTCACGTTCGCGATCCTCGACGAGGCGCTGGCACAGGCGAAACGAGCGCGGCTCGCGATCCTCGACAAGATGAACGCCGTGTTGCCCGCGCCGCGGCCCGAGCTCTCGGAGTACGCGCCGCGCATCTTCACGATCCAGATCAATCCCGACCAGATCGGCCTTGTCATCGGCAAGGGCGGCGAGACGATCCGCGGCATGACCGACGAGTTCGGCTGCGACATCGACATCGAGGACGACGGCACGATCTTCATCTGCGCCCCCGACCAGGAGTCGGCCGACGGCGTCATCGCGCGCATCACCGCGATGACGAAAGAGATCGAGGTGGGCGACGTCTTCACCGGGCGCGTCGTCAAGACCACCGACTTCGGCGCCTTCGTCGAGCTGAAGAAGGGCACCGACGGCCTCATCCATATCTCGCGTCTGGGCAAGAAGGGCGAGCGCGTCAAGTCGGTCGAAGACGTCGTGAAGCGCGGCGACACCGTCACCGTCGAGGTGGTCGAGATCGACAAGGCACGAAATCGCATCGGTCTCAAGCCGCTCACGACGCCCGGCAGCGACTGACGAAGGCGGGAGGCCCGCCATCGAGGCCTACGAGCTCGCAACCCTCGACAACGGCCTGCGCGTCGCAAGCCAGCGCCTCGATGGCGTACGCTCGGTGGCGCTCGGGCTGTGGATCGCCGCCGGGTCCCGCCATGAGCCGGCGGAGCTCGGCGGCATCTCGCACTTCATCGAGCACCTGATCTTCAAGGGCTCGGAGCGTTACTCGTCGTGGGACATCGCACATCTCTTCGACGACATGGGCGCCGAGCCGAACGCGGCCACGTCGCGCGAGCACACGGTGGTGCACGCGCGCTGCCTGGACGACGATGTCGAGCGCGCCTGCGAGCTGCTTGCCGAGATGGTCGCGCGGCCGACGTTCGCCGAGCTCGACCAGGAGCGCGAGGTCGTCCTCGAAGAGGTCGCGATGTACGAGGACGCGCCCGCCGAGGTGATCCACGACGACCTCGCCGCGGCGATCTTCGGCGAGCACCCGCTCGGACGGCCGATCATCGGCCACACTGCGACCTTGGCACGGATCGACCGCGACGCGGTGGCCGCGTACCACGACGCCCACTACGTGAACCCGGGCATCGTGATCGCTGCGGCAGGTCACGTCGACCACGTCGGGCTCTGCGAGCTTGCGGGGCGGTACTTCGGACCTGAGGCGGACGTCGCCGTCACGCCGACGCCGGCAGAGCTGCCTTCGACGCGGCATGTCGCCCGGTTCACGGCGAAAGAGACGGAGCAGTACCACGTCTGCCTCGGCGGCCTCGGGCCGCGGCGCGGCGACGACGACCGCTTCGCGGCCTTCGTCGTCGACACGGTCCTCGGCAGTTCGTGGAGCTCGCGTCTCTTCCAGGAGGTGCGCGAGAAGCGCGGTCTTGCGTACTCGGTCTACTCCTACACCTCGCTCTACGCCGACACGGGCATGACTGCCGTGTACGTGGGGTCGCGGGCAGAGGCGGTCGGCGAGGCGCTGCGTGTGACGCTCGAGGTGCTCGCGGGGCTCGAGGACGACATGAGCGACGAGGCCGTGGATCGCGCCCGCAATCACCTCAAGGGCCAGACGGTGCTGTCGATGGAAAGCCCCGGAAGCCGCATGCAGGCGCTCGGCCGCTCTCTCCTCATGGAGCAGCCGGTGCTGAGCGTCGACGAGATCCTCGCCCGCATCGACGCCGTGACCGTAGACGATGCGCGTGCGGCGGTGCGACGCTACTGGGACCTGGACCGGTGGTCGACGGCGTGCATAGGGCCCGACGCCGGGCCGTTCCGCGCCGCGACCCGGGGTTTCCTCTGGGAGGAACGATAGGCGGGATCGGATGGCGACGTCCCGCTCACGCGCGCCGGAAGAGAGGAGCGTCACAAGCGGTGCGGACCTGCGACATCCCGCTTGTGCCCGCCGGGGAAAGGAGAGGGTCATGACCGACGTGCTCGTGGTGGGCGGCAAGGGCAAGATGGGCGCGCTGACGGCGGCGACCGTCGCGGCGCAGGACGATCTGCGTCTGGCGGCGATCGTCGACCCGAACGTGAGCGGCGCCGAGGACGTGCCGGCCTTCGCGTCGCTGGGCGACGCGCTTGCGGCCGGCCCTTACGGCGCCGCCGTCGAGTTCAGCCTGCCCGCCTCGGTGTTCGAGAACGCCCGCGCGCTGCTCGATGCCGGCGTCCCTACCGTCGTCGGGGCCACCGGGCTCAAGCCGGAACAGGTCGAGACGCTGCGCGCGACCGCGGCTGCCCGCGAGGTGGGGTGTATCGTGGCCACGAACTTCGCCGTCGGTGCGGTGCTGATGATGCGTTTTGCCGCCGAGGCGGCGAAGCACTTCGGCTGTGCCGAGATCGTCGAGCTGCACGAAACGGGCAAGAAGGACGCGCCGTCGGGTACGGCACTCCACACAGCCGAGGGCATGGCGGCGCTCGCCGGTCCAAGCCTCGAGGCGGGAACCGGCGACCAGCCGTCGCGCGGACTGTCCTATGAGGGTGTGCGCATCCACAGCGTCCGCCTTCCGGGGCTCGTGGCGCACCAGGAGGTCCTCCTGGGCGGGAGTCACGAGCTGCTCACGATCCGCCACGACTCGTATTCGCGGGAGTGCTTCATGGACGGCGTCCTGCTCGCTCTGCGGGCGCTGCCCGGCCTCAAGGAAACGGTGGTCGGCCTGGAGAACCTGCTTGACTGAGCGAATCGGAGAACCGAGAGGGAGGCGGCGGAGATGAGGACGGACTTCGGCACGATCCTGACGGCGATGGTGACTCCGCTCGCGGCGGACCTCGCCGTCGACTACGCTGGCGCCGAGCGCTTGGCCGTTCGTCTGCTCGAGAGCGGCTCCGACGGGCTGGTCGTCGCCGGCACGACCGGCGAGTCGCCGACGCTGACCGACGCCGAGAAGCTCGAGCTCTTCCGCGTCGTGATCGGCGCCGTCGGCGGCCGGGCCGCCGTGATCGCCGGCACCGGGACCTACGACACGCGACACAGTATCGAGCTCACCCGGGCGGCCGAGCGCTGCGGCGCCGACGCCGCCCTCGTGGTGACGCCGTACTACAACAAGCCGCCGGTGCGCGGCCTGATCGAGCACTTCCGCGCCGTGGCGTCGGCGACCGCGTTGCCGGTGCTCATCTACAACATCCCGGGACGCTCGGGCGTCAATCTGCCGGCCGACGCCCTCGCCACGCTCGCCGAGATCGAGAACATCGTCGCCGTGAAGCAGGCCAACCCCGATCTCGACGAGCTTGACCGTGTGTGCGCGATCGACGGTCTGGGCGTCTACGCCGGCAATGACGACATGCTCCTCGACGTGGTCCGTCGCGGGGGCCTCGGCGGCATCTGCGTCGCCAGCCACGTGGCCGGTCCGCAGATGGCCCAGCTGGCGAAGCTGGCGAAGGCCGGAGAAGTCGACCGCGCAGAACGCATCGACGAGAGTCTGCGCACGCTCTACAAAGCGCTGTTCGTGACCACCAACCCGATCCCGGTGAAGGCCGCGCTCAACATGCTGGGGCAGGAGGTCGGCGGCCTGCGCCTGCCCCTCGTCGCCGCCGACGACGAAGAGCGCGCCGTGATCGCCGCGGCCCTTCGCGACCTCGGGCTTGTCTGAGCGTCTTGGGCAACGTCGCCCGCCTTCTCGGTTTCTTCGAGCGGCTGCCGCTCTGGGTGGCCCTCACGTTCTGTGCCGCCGTGATCGCCGCGCTCGGCCTCGTCGACTACGTCACCGGCGGCGACATGGTCCTGTCGGTGTTCTACGTGCTGCCGGTGTCGCTGGCCGCATGGCTCTGGGGCCAGGCGGCCGGCGCCGCCTTCGGCGCGCAGGCGGCCGCCGTGTGGTTCGTCGCCGACCAGCTCACGCTCGACCAGGGCCTCGCTTCACCGGTGGCGTGGTGGAACGCGGGCGTCCGCTACGCGTTCTTCCTGCTCGTCGCCCTCGTGGTCGCCGGCTTGCGCCGTACGTTGCACGAGGAGCACGAGGTCGCGCAGCGCGACCCGCTGACCGGTGTCGCCAACTCGCGGGCCTTCCGTGAGGCGCTGGCCCTCGAGGTCTCCCGCGCCGACCGTCACGCTTGGCCGCTCACGGTCGCGTACATCGACGTCGACGACTTCAAGACCGTCAACGACGAGCACGGCCACGCGGTCGGGGACGAGGTCCTCACCACCATCGCCATGCATCTGGCGGCGTCGGTCCGTCGTACCGACACGGTGGCGCGGCTCGGCGGCGACGAGTTCGCCGTCGTGCTGCCCGAGGCCGACGCGGCTGTGACGGCAAGGATCTTCAGCCGCGTGATCGACGCGGTGCAGGGTGTGATCGGCGAGCGCGGGTGGCCGGTGACGCTGAGCGTCGGCACGGTGACCTGCGCGACGATGGCCGCATGCGCGCCCGACGATGCCGGCGAGCGCCTGGTCTCGCTCGCCGACGCCGCCATGTACGAAGCCAAGGCGGCCGGCAAGAACACCCTGCGGCAACGCGTCGTCGAGACGGCGCGCGCCTGACGAGTGATCGCCCGAGCCTGCGAACGAGAGAGGACCGGCCCTTCATGGCAGACGACCCAGTGAGGATCATCCCGATCGGCGGCCTCGGAGAGATCGGCAAGAACATGACCGCCGTCGAATACCGGGGCAAGATCGTGGTCGTCGACTGCGGCCTCGCCTTTCCGCGCGACGAGATGTTCGGCATCGACCTCGTGCTGCCCGACGTGAGCTACCTGGTCGAGCGGCGCGCCGACGTCCTCGCCTTCGTGCTGACGCACGGGCACGAGGACCACTTCGGCGCCCTCCCGTTCGTGCTCCGCCAGATCAACGTCCCCGTCTACGGCAGCCGCCTCACACTCGCGTTCGCGAAGTCGAAGCTCGACGAGCACGGGCTCATCAAGAGCGCCGACGTGAACGAGGTCAGGGACGGCGGCGACCTCTCCCTCGGGCCCTTCCGCATCTCGTTCGTGGCGGTGAGCCACAGCGTGCCCGACGCCCTGGCGATCGTGATCGACACCGACCAGGGCGCGGTCGTCTTCACCGGCGACTACAAGTTCGACCACACGCCGATCGACGGGCGCATCACCGACGTGAACACGCTCGCCCGCCTGGGACAGCGCGGCGTGCTCGCCCTGCTCGCCGACTCCACCAACGCCGAGGTGCCCGGCTCGACGGCGTCGGAGAGCGTGGTCGGACAGGCCTTCCACCAGGTCTTCGCCGAGTCCGAGGGACGCGTGATCCTGGCTTGCTTCGCCTCGCACATCCACCGCGTCCAGCAGGCGGTGCGCATCGCCCACCTGCACGGGCGCAAGTTCGCCGTCTCGGGACGCTCGATGCAGAAGAACGTCAACATCGCCCGCAATCTCGGCTATCTCGACGTCCCCGAGGGCGCGATGATCAGACTCACCGAGATCGACGACTACCGTCCCGAGGAGCTGCTCATCCTCTCGACCGGGAGTCAGGGCGAGCCGCTCTCGGCGCTCTCGCGCATGGCCTGGGACGACCATCCCCAGGTCGAACTGAACGAGGGCGACACGGTGGTGATCAGCGCCAAGCCGATCCCCGGCAACGAGGTCAGCGTCATGGCGACGATCAACCGTCTACTCAAGGCCGGGGCCCGCGTCGTTTACGGCGAGGAGAGCGGCGTTCACGTCTCGGGCCACGCCGCCCAGGACGACATGCGCATGATGTTCAACCTGCTGCACCCGCAGTACTTCGTGCCCGTCCACGGCGAGTACCGTCACCAGTATCTGCACGCCGGCCTGGCGCGCCAGTCGGGGATGGGGGACGAGCGCATCTTCCTGCTCGAGAACGGCGACGTGCTCGAGCTTCTCAGTGACGACGCCGACGTGGTCGACAAGGTCCACACGGGGATGGTCTTCGTCGACGGCTTCGAGCTCGGCGATGAGGAGGGCCTCGTCCTGCGCGATCGCCAGAAGCTGGCCGAGGACGGTATCCTCATCGCCGTCGTCACGATCGACGCGCAGACCGGAGAGTCGGTCACCAAGCCCGAGCTCGTGGCCCGCGGCTTCCTGCACGACGACGAGCGCCAGCAGGCGGTACTCGACAGCGCCGCCGCCGCCCTCGGCGGGCTGCTCGATGCGCTGGGCAAGGAGCACGTCACCGGGCAGCGCGTGATCAAGGAGGACGTCCGCGAGACGCTCGCGGAGTTCGTCTATCGCGAGACGCGGCAGCGGCCGATGATCATGCCGGTCGTCGTAGAGGTCTGAGCGCAGCCTAGGAGACGTCCCGCAGGCGTCGAACATCACCCCATGGCCACCTCGGGCACGGCCACCGCATGCTGGCGTGTGGACACGCAGCCGTG
>CAZTMO010000046.1:0-10654 GCA_964615105.1 uncultured Thermoleophilia bacterium | reverse complement strand
TCAGGAAAGCGGATGGAGCGGAGACGCTCGTACACCACCTTGACGGACGTGGCCTACCCACTACAAGTGCTGCTTTACTTGAGTATCGCTATCGGCGTGCCAGCGTGGGGGCTAGTCACCGCAGGCATGGCGGCTGCCAAGCGCCCAGGGCGTGCGACGACGATATCGGGAGCCGCGTTCCTCGCCGTTACGGTCGCCCTCCGAGTCGTCCCGCGTGTCGTGGAGCACTCGAACACGCTGATGGACCCTCTGTTCTTCCCCCTCACGGTCGTTCTGTTGGCCGGTGCTGTCATCGGTGCTGTGTTGCTCATGGCGCGGCGGAAGGGCGCGGGTGCTTCGGCGGGCATCGCCCTTGTCGTGGCGTTCGTGGCGGTCGCCGTGTCCTACGTGCTCCTGACCCTCGGCGGAGGCGACTGAGCCGTTAGAACGTCGTCTGCGGACCTCCGGCGGGTCAGGGAGGGTCAATGGCCGGGTGGCGTCCATCGGCCCCCACGCGGCCTACAGGCCGTTTCCTCACGTAGCACTGCCCGTCCACCCACCGCCACTCGTGGGCGGCCTCGTACTCCGCCGCCGCCGCCGCAAGGTCGGCCTTCACGGCCTGCATGTTGGCCCACAGTTCGTCGTCGGGCACGACCCGCCGTGGCCCGGCCTTCTCAATCGCGGCGGCCAGCTTCTCCCGCACGGCCTCGTTCTCCTCTGGTGTCGGGATGCGGTAGGGCTGCCACCCGTCTGCTACCGGCACCCTGTCCTCCAGCCGCTCCACGCGCCGCCGCAGCGTCATGCGCCCATCGCCTCCTCCAGGGCGGTCACGCGGGCCGCGAGGTCCAGCAGTTCGCGGACCCGGAACGAGGTGTCCAGCCACACCTGAGCGGCGCGGATGCGCACACTTCCCGGCATGGTCCCGTCCCGCATGACCTCGCCCAAGACCTCCAACGCCTCCTCCGTGCCGGCGGACATGCGCCGCATCAGGTGGCCCAGGTTCTCATCCAAGGTGGCGACGATGGCGGCCCGTACCAGCGGGTCCGCGTACCAGCGTCGGCAGGTGCGCGGCAGGACGCCGAGCCGAGCCGCCGCCTCCGCCTGGGTCATGCCGGCGGCCATGGCCGCTACGAAGGCGTGTCGGCGCGGCGACAGGGCGGCTTTGGAGGTCATAAGCGGTCCCGCGTCCATCGCTACGCGAGGTCGCTGGCCGCGTTGGCGTCCACCTCGGACGGGCGGCTGGGCGCGGTGGTGCGCACGCGCTCACCGAACTTGGCCGTGGCGTTGCGGAGGGTGCCGGCCTCGCCCTCGAACGCGACCAAGGCGGCCACGTCCCGGTCATGCTCGCCAGCGGCGGCCAAGGTGCCCCACTCGCCGCGCCCCGCCGCCACGGCGGCCACGGCACGCACGAGGGTGCCGTCCCCCGTCAGGGCGGCCCGGCGCAGCAGGCCCGGCAGCGACTTCGCCTCCTCCGCCGTGCGCATCGCGTCGCGGAAGTTCTGCTCCTGGGCGGGCGAGGGCGTCAGCCCGCGACCGTTCGCGCTGAAGGCGCGGGCGGTGAGGGTCTGGCGTTCGGCCTCGGTCGCCTCCGACAACTGGCGCGACAACGCCTTGTGCGCGGCCATCGCCTCGCGGTATGCCTTGGTCAGTTCCTCCTTGCGCCCGGCGTCGCTGAGGCGGGCATCCGCCCGGATGGCGGCCACCGCCTCACCCATCCGCGCCCGGTTACGTTCGATGCGGCTCAGCAGTTCGTTTCTGTTCATCGCGTCCTCTCCTTTGGTGGATATCACTGGCCCGAAACCCCGTTTCGGGCGTTACCTACGAAGTAGGAACAACTCTCAAGACCTCTCTAACAAGGGAAGCCCCCCGGCTTCCGCACTGGCCGTATTTGGAAGCCATCCGGCTTCCCTATTCGGAAGCCTCCCGGCTTCCAAATCGTGCCGGCGCGGTCAGCATGTCCAGCCGCCATCGCCCTGGGTCCATCTCCACGCTGAGGACCGATGGGGTGCCCTTCCAGCCCGTCAGATGGCGGACCACCACGCCGGCAGCGACAAGGCGGCGCAGTTCCCGTTTCACCGTCTCGCGGTGGAGCCCGGTGGAGCCGGCGATGGAGCCGCACGTCTTCTCCGCCTCCTCCCTGCCGAACCGCTCCAAGGTGCCGTCGTAGTCCCATGTCTCACGGCCTTCGCCCGGTGTCCCCAGCGTCGCCACGAACAGCACGTCCAGGATGCGCCGCTGGGCACCAGTGAAGGGCGTCCGTGCGAGGGCGAGGTGGAAGCCGTTGGGCAGACGCGGGAAGAAGTCCTCCCACCGCTTCTCAGCCATCGGGCCGTCCGCCCTCCACGAGCCGGCGTAGGGCCTGCTTCGGGATGCGGATGGACCTGCCCCAGCGGTAGACGATGTGACGTAGCGTGCCGGACGCGACGGCCTCGTACACGGAGTTCTGCGACACGCGGAGCAGGGCGGACGTTTCGCGGACGGTCAGCAGTTCGGGCAGGCTGTCCCATGAGGGCGCGTCAATGTCCTGCCGGGCGTCCATCGGCCTCGTTCAACAGGTCGTTCGCGTCGCCCTGCCACTCCAGGGCGTCGGCGATGCGTTGCAGTTCGCGGGGGTAGGGAAGCACCCGGCCTGCTTCCACCTGTCCCACCCGCGCCGGGTGGACCCGTGCCTGTCGGCCAAGTTCCGCCCGGCTCCACCGCCGGGCCTCCCGCGCTCGCGTCAGGTTGAGCACGTCGTCACCTCCGATGATTGACTAGTCCTAGCACATGTATTATCTTCGGCCATGGAAAAGGAGGGAAATCAATGGCATATCCAAGCGAAGACCGTTTCTGGCAGCTGCTGGAGGCCAAGGTGGGTGAGCCCATACCGGCACAAGTACGCGACGCCATGCGCGAGCAGCGAGACGTGCGCACGTGGCAGGAGGCGGTCCACAGGGGAGGGCCTGACGACGCCGACATTGACCTGTACGCACGTATTGCCAGGGTGGGCCTCAGCGCAACCTCTCCCGCTCGCCGCGTCACGTGGAAGGCGGCGGACGCTGACGACCCACCGTGGTGGCCTGCCAAGGTCCAGGAGATGTTCGCCGGCTTAGAGACCCTGGAGGCGGAGGCACGGACCATTCTGGACCTGCCTGACCTCGTGCCGGTCCAGGACGTGCGGGGGTTGCTGGAGGCGCGGGCGGACCTCGAGAGGCGCGAGGGCGACCGGCTTCGGCTCTACTACCCCACCGGCTTCCCTGAACTGCCGTTCGGCTTCATGACCGTGCGGCGCGGCTACTCCCGCGATGAGTACATAGACACCTGGAACGGCGAGAACCCGGCGGCGGAGGCGGTCGGTGCCTTCGTCAAGGGCGAGGTGGCCGCAGCCGGCACCCTTCTGCGGCAGGTGAAGCCGTGGAACCCGCCCGAGCAGCCGCTGGCGCGCATCGTCGGCCTACAGGACCGCGTGACGCGGCTCACCGGATGCGACCCGTGGCAGGCGGTGGCGTTCCTGCTCTGCGGCGAGGTTCCGTCCTTGCCGGCGGTCAGGATTGAGGCCAGCGGCTTGGGCTCTGCCCGCTGGGTTCGCGTCATGGTGGGCGATGTGCGTATCGGTGGGGAGAAGGTCGCCGCCGTGTACGCCACCCACCGTTCACGGGTGCTGAAAGCTGGGGAAGCGGCGGCGCGTGGACGGCAGCCCAGCGAGTGGCCGCACCGGGTCCGCGTGTTCGTGGACGAGTGCGTGCGTGCCGGGCGGTACGTCCGGCCCGGTGGCCGGCCCGACTGGACCGCGATGTACGCAGCGTTTCAGAAGGAATGGGCGGACAAGGGCTCGCCCTTCACGAACAGACGGTCCTTCAGCGAGAGATACAACGCCCAGCTGCGGGCGGAGAGGGCGAAGGCGAAGGAGGGCGACCGATGAAGGGGCACATCGCCAAGCGCAAGCCGGGCGTCTACAAGGTGACGCTGGAAATGGGCCGTGACGCCGACGGCAAGCGTCGCCAGCGGGCCTTCACGGTCCACGGCACGAAGAAGGATGCCGAGCGCGAACTGACCCGCCTCCTGCGTGAGATGGACACTGGCGCGTTCGTGGAGCCGGCACGGATGCAGGTGGGCGACTACCTGGAGAGGTGGCTGACCGACTACGCCCGCCAGCACGTCAGCGCGAAGTCCTATGAGCGGTATCAGGCCATCGTCCGCCAGCACCTCACGCCGGCCTTCGCCCACGTCCCTCTCGCCAAGCTGAGCCCGCTGCACGTGGAGAAGTGCTACGCCGCCGGCCTCGGGGCCGGCCTCGCCGGCGCGACCGTGCGCAAGCACCACAACGTCCTCCACGCTGCCCTCCAGCAGGCGATACGCTGGCGTCTGCTGGCCGTGAACCCTGCCGACGCCGTGGAGCCGCCCAAGGTGCAGCGGCGCGAGATGCGAGCGTTGACGGAGGGCGAGACCGCCGGCCTTCTGCTAGCGGCGGAGGGCACGCCGTTATTCGCGCCCGTCTTCGTGGCCGTGACGACCGGTCTGCGACGCGGCGAACTGCTCGCCCTAAGGTGGACGGACGTGGACCTCGCGGCTGGCGCGGTGTCCGTCCAGCAGGCCGTGGAGGAGACCGGCGACGGGCTCCACTTCAAGGAACCGAAGACCACACGCAGCCGGCGACGCGTTCCGCTCCCCGCCCTGACGACGCGGACCCTCCTGCGGCACCGGGCGGAACAGGCCGAGGCCCGCCTGCGGGCCGGCAAGGGCTGGCACGACAGCGGCCTCGTGTTCACCGCCCTGGACGGCGGCCCGTGTTGGCCGTCGAACTTCGAGCGGGCCTTCCGGTCACTGAAGACGCGGGCCGGCCTGGACCTGCGCTTTCACGACCTGCGCCACACCCACGCCAGCCAACTGCTCCGCCAAGGCGTCCATCCCAAGGTCGTGTCCGAGCGGCTGGGGCACGCGTCGGTCAGCATCACCCTGGACATCTACTCCCACGTCCTGCCCGGCCTCCAGGAGGAGGCGGTGGCCAAGCTGGATGACCTATTGGCGGCGGCCCTGAACGCGCCGGCGGACGCGGTTTTGTGACGGAGTGTGTCCAAACGGGGTTCAAACGCCGCGAGCATCGCGGCGGTATGCGGCGATTTCAACGGGAAAGTCCTGCAAAACGGTGGTGGACCGCAGGGGAGTCGAACCCCTGACCTCCGCCGTGCAAAGGCGGCGCTCTCCCGACTGAGCTAGCGGCCCACGTGAGGCGCAAGTATAGCGCGGGGCGGGAGCTCACCGTGCTCCCGCCCCCTCTTTCTCGAAGACGCGCGTCGGCGTAGGGTGAACGGGAAGTGCCATGAAGAGCGACGGCGAGAGGGGGAGTTATGTGCGGCGACGTCTACGATCGGCTGGCGGGCGCGCTCGACCTCTTGGCCAACGGCTTCCCGCGCACGCAGTCGAACGTCGAGCTGCGTATTCTGCGGCACGGCTTCTCGCCGGCCGAGGCCAAGGTGGCGCTGGCGTTGACCGGGCGGCCCGCCGCGGCCGCCGAGGTGGCGCGGCGGGCCGCCCTCGACCCAGACCTCGTCGCCGGCACCCTCGAGAGCCTCGCGCAGCGCGGCGTCATCTGGACGGGCTCGGCCGGAGAGGAGCGGGGTTACCGCCTGGCGCCGTTCGTCGTCGGCTTCTACGAGCACCATCTGCTGGAGACGCGCGACGCGGCGTTCGCGCGCCTGGTCGAGGAGTACCTGAGCGGTGGCGGCGCCGTGGGGATCATGAGCGCCCAGCCCGCCATCCATCGCGTCGTCCCCGCCCGGGGAGCGACCGAGATGGAGTGGGTATTGCCGTACGACGACGTGCGCGCCATTCTCGAGCGCGCGCCCCCCTTCCGCGTCGGCACGTGCGTCTGCCGCGTGCAGCAGGACGAGCTGGGCACCCGGCGCTGCGACTTTCCGCTCGAGGCGTGTCTCTGGTTCTCTTACGACGAGGAGCCGGGTCAGGAGGGCACGATCGGTGTCGACGAGGCCCTCACCGTGCTCGACGAAGCCGAGCGCGTCGGGCTCGTGCACACGGTGAGCAACATCGCCTCGGGCATCAGTTACGTCTGCAACTGCTGCGGCTGTTGCTGCGGCATCCTGCGCGGCATCAACGAGTGGGGCATCGAACGCTCCGTCGCGCGGGCGAACTACGTCGCCGAGATCGACTCCGACGCGTGCACGGCGTGCGGCACCTGCGAAGCGCGCTGCCAGGTCGGCGCCGTGGCGGCGGGGGGCGGCGGCGCCGAGGACGTCGGGATCGCGGACTACCACCAGGAGCGCGAAGGATGGACGAGAAGCTCAACCCCGTGACGCCCGGCGAGCTGCTGCGCGAGGAGCTCCTCCTGCGGATGGGCATCACCAGGTACCGCCTCGCCAAGGAGATCGGCGTACCGGCGCAGCGCATCGGCGAGATCGTCGCCGGGAGGCGCGCCGTCACCGCCGACACCGACCTCCGCCTCTGCCGCTTCTTCGGCCTCTCCAACGGCTACTGGCTGCGCGCCCAGGCGGCTCACGACACCGAGGTCGCCGCAGAGGCGCTGGCCGAGCAGCTCGCCCGGATCAGGCCCTGGTCTGAGTCGGCCGCGTGATCGTGGCGGGTCTGCCCAACAGGCGGATCAAGCTGCCTCGCCGTGGCGCCGGCGGCCTCGCGAGCGGCCGGCGTGCTCGCAGCGCATCCGCGGCGCGTTCGGCGTCGCAACCGGGAGTCGCATGATGAAGACCGCCTTGATCACCGGAGCGTCCAGCGGCGTCGGCGCCGACGCCGCTCGCCATCTCTCGGCTCGCGGGTATCGGGTGCTGCTCGTCGCGCGCGGGGCGGCGCAGCTTCAGCGCGTCGCCGAGAGCATCGGCGGAAGCGCCGCCGTCGAGGTGTGTGACGCCTCTTCCGGTGAAGCGGTGTTGGCCCTCGCGGAGCGCGTTCGGCACGAATACGGCGCCCCCGACGTCATCGTCAATTGCGCCGGTGCGGGGCAGTGGAAGCTGATCGAGGACACCGCGTGCGAGGAAGCGCTGGTCATGATGCAGGCGCCCTACCTCGCGGCCTTCAACGTGACGCACGCGTTCATGCGCGACATGCTCGCCCGCCGTTCGGGCGTGATCATCCATGTCAATTCGCCGGCGTCGATCTTCCCGTGGCCCTCCTGTGTCGGCTACGCGGCGTCACGCTGGGCGCTCCGTGGTCTCCACACGTCCCTGCGCCAGGATTTGGCGCGGACCGGTGTGACGAGCTGCCACGTGGTCTTTGGTCGCATCGACAGCGCGTACTTCGACCACAACCCCGGCGCGGCCGAGAAGATACCCTGGATCTCCCGCACGATACGGACCCTCTCTACGGACGAGTGCGGCCGCGTGATCGCCGACCTCGCGGAGAAGCCGAGGCCCGAGCTGCTGTACCCGCTGATGCTCCGCGTCTACGGTTGGACCTTTCGCCTGACGCCCGGACTCGTGCTCTGGTTGCTGAGGGTAACGGGGGCGAAGCGCCACTGACGCGCTTCGGAAGGTGGAGGGGCCCCTCCGAGCTGAGAGGACGATCCAGGCGCGGGCCACGCGGACCGGGCGCGGCAAGCCGTGTCGGCGGCGCTCTCCCGACCGGGCTGGCGGCTTACGGTGGCGTTCAGCATGGCGCGGCGGCGGACGCTTCTCCGCGAGCAGCTACGTGGTCATCGAGACGGCAGCGGCCGTGCAGCGACGCCGCCGGCTGTCGTGGGTCGACTGCGTCAGCTTCGTGATGATGCGGCGGCTGAGGCTGGAGGCATGCTTCGCCTTCGACCGTCACTTCGCCGGGCAGGGCTTCGCGCTCGTGCCTACGGGCTGACGTCGGCGCCGCGCGTCGCCGAGCGCCGGCGCAGGGCGAAGCCCAGGGCTACGGCGACCGCGAGCACGATGAGCGCTCCGACAACGCCGGAGAGGCTCGTGCCGGCGTCGACCGCCGGCCAGGACGCGGCGCCGTCATCACCGTCTGCAGCGGCGCCCGCCGCGTCAGCCGCGCCGGCGGGCTCCTCTTCAGCCTTCAACGCGTAGTCGGGCAGCACCGCGGTGCGCTCCTGCGCCCGCGCGGCAGCGTCGTGGGCGGCGGAGTCCGCCCCAAGCTCTTCGACGCCGGTGACCCGGGCGATCGACCACTCGAGCCCATCCGGGTGCGCGGACGCGAACCACGAGAGGGCGACCCCGACGACCAGGGCGGCGACGGCCAAGCCGATCACGACCGGCTTGAGCCGCAGGCCGCCCAGCGGCTTGCGATCGGCGCTGCGGAGCAGCAGCTCCGGCTGGGCCTGCTGCACGAAGAGCACGACGGCGGCTGTGACAAGACCCTCGATCGCGCCTATGGCGAGGTGGATCGGCAGCATGGCCAGCAGGAAGCTGCCGAACGACAGCTCGGTGATGCCCGACGCGGTCGTCTCGATGACGACGGCCAGGGCGCCGAGCTGCAGGCCGACGATGCCGGCGACGACGCTGCCGGTGATCACGCGACGCCGGCTGAACGTCGCGCCATCACCGACGATCTTGCGATAGACGAGTGGGTAAGCGACGAACACCGAGAAGAACCCCATGTTGATGACGTTGGCGCCGAGGGCGAGCAAGCCGCCGTCGGCGAAGAACAACGCCTGTACGGCGAGGATCGAGGCCACTACAAGGAAGGCGGCCTCCGGGCCTAAGAGGATCGCCAGGAGCAGCGCGCCGACGAGATGCCCGCTGGAACCCGTCCCCGGGATTGTGAAGTTGATCATCTGGGCGGCGAAGACGAAGGCGCCGGCGACGCCCATGAGCGGGATCTTGCTCTCGTCGAGATCCTCGCGGACCTTCCGCGCGCTGTAGGCGACGGCGACACCCGTCGCCGCCCACATCGCACCTCCGACCTCGGGCGAGAGAAGGGCGTCGGCCATGTGCATAGCTGTGGCTCCTTTCGCGGCGCGCCGTCCGACGGTCGGTCGCTGATCGCTGCCGTCACGGTGTTCCGGTATCGTCAGAGTGCTACCGTGCTACGGACGTCTAACTCGTGCTACTATGCCGCGCGACTCTAGTGCAGCTTCGGGGCGGCGTCAAGCGGCGTACGATGCGTGTCACGGTATATGGTAAGTTGACGTAATAGATGGCATGATGAACCCCTTCGAATGGCATGAGACAGGCGTGTCGACGGCTTGTGTCGACATCGGGATCTGAGTGGAGGAGGCGTGATGGCGAACGTGGTGCGGTTCGGGGTGTCGATCGAGGAGCGCCTGCTCGAGCGGTTCGACGCGCTGATCGCCGAGAAGGCTTACGTGAATCGCTCAGAGGCGCTTCGCGACCTCATCCGCGCGTCGCTCGTAGAAGAGCAGTGGGAGAAAGGCGAGAGCGAGGTCGTCGGCACGGTGACGCTCGTTTACGACCATCACGCCAGCGACCTCTCCGAGCGTCTGACCGAGAGCCAGCACCTACATCACAGGGAGATCGTCTCGACGCTGCACGTCCACCTCGACGCCCACAACTGCCTCGAGGTCGTCGTTCTTCGTGGGGCGGCGGCGGACCTCAAGCGCATCGCCGACGGGCTCATCGGCACCAAGGGCGTGAAGCACGGCAAGTTCGTCGCGACGACGACCGGCGAGCTCGCCTGACGGAGGCTCGCCCGGTGTCGTCCGTCGCGACAGGCCTCTCCACTGTCGACAGGCTCGATCGTCTGGCGCGCCGCGACACGGCGATCCACCGCGTCGACCCGCGCGCCAAGGTGCTCGCCACGGCCGTGTTCATCGTCTGCGTCGTCTCGTTCGACCGTTACGAGGTCGTGGCGCTCCTGCCCTTCGCCCTCTTTCCCGTCGTGCTGGCCGCGGAGGGCGGCGTCCCGTTCGGCTTTCTCGGCCGCCTGCTGCTCGCGGTCTCGCCGTTCGCCTTGCTGGTCGGCGCCTTCAATCCTCTGCTCGACCGCGAGATGGTGACGCTCGCCGGCGGCGTCGAGATCGCCGCCGGCTGGGTCTCGTACGCCTCGATCCTGCTGCGCTTTCTGCTCACGGCGGCGGCCGCGCTCGTCCTGACGGCCACGACCAGCTTCGCCGGCGTCTGCCTCGCCCTCGAGCGCTTTCGCGTCCCCGACGTGCTCGTGACCCAACTGCTTCTTCTGTACCGCTACATCTTCGTGCTCGGCGACGAGGCGCTGCGCATGACGCGGGCGCGCTCGCTGCGTGCCGCCGGGCGCCGCGGCACCGGGATGCGCGTGTACGCGCAGATGCTCGGGCAACTGCTGCTGCGCACGTTCGCCCGCGCCCAGCGCATCTACCTGGCCATGAAGTGCCGCGGCTTTGACGGGCGGGTGCGTATCGCGCGGCGGCTGCACCTGCGGTCGTCCGACGTCGCGTTCGTTCTCGGCTGGTCGGCGGTCTTCGTCGTCTTCCGCTTCGTCGACGTGACGACGCTCATCGGCGACCTCGTCACGAGGGGCGCACGGTGAGGAGCCCGGCGCCCGCCGTCCGTGGCTTCGGAGGAGCGCGGCCGTGAGTCACCACACGATCTCCGTCATCGACCTGGGGTTCTCGTACCCCGACGGGACGCGGGCGCTCGACGGCGTCTCGTTCGAGGTCGGCCACGGTGAGGCGATCGCCGTGGTCGGCGCCAACGGCGCCGGCAAGTCGACGTTGCTGATGCACCTCAACGGGCTGCTGACGCCGTCGCGGGGCTCCGTGGACATCGGCGGCACGCCGGTGACGAAGGGGACGCTGGAGGCGATC
>CAZTMO010000045.1:1355-10677 GCA_964615105.1 uncultured Thermoleophilia bacterium | reverse complement strand
CCGGCGGCCTCAGCGGCGGCGTCGGCGCCGCCGTCGGCAGCCTGCCGTCGCCGCCGGCCGGCACCCCCGCCGCCGCCCAGGCCGAGCAGCTCAAGGCCGACATCGGCCAGATCTTCAAGGACAACGTGGCGAAGTCGTTCACGTGGCCGTTCTACGCCGCGGCGATCGCGGCGCTGCTGGCCGTGTTCCCGGCGCTGTTCACGGGACGGAGGCTCGGCGAACACGCGGGCGACGAGGACAAGAGTCGCGCCGGGCGCGCGGCGGCGGACGCGTGAGCTGGAAAGAGCCTCAGGGATGACGGACGCCCGACAGCAGGTCTCGGGGTACGGGGAGCCACGAGCGGAGCGCCGCGCCGAGCGGCACGCCCGCCGCGAGCAGCACGCGCGCGGCGATCCTCGAGGCCGCGCGTGCCGCCTTCGCCGAGGCGGGCTACGACCGCGCCACGATCCGCGGCATCGCCGCGACGGCCGCGGTCGATCCGGCCCTCGTCATCCACTACTTCGGCTCGAAGGAGAGCCTCTTCGAGGCCGCCCTCGAGCTCCCCGTCCGCCCATCCGACGTCTTCGCCCGCGGCGTCGCTGCCGGTCACGACCAGCTCGGTGCCACCATCGTGCGCACGTTCCTCGAGGCGTGGGAGCCGCCCGAGACCCGCGTCCGCATGCTCGCCATGTTGCGCTCGGCGATGACGAACGAGACCGCCATGGGGATGATCCGCGACCTGCTGGTGCGTGAGGTCTTCGGGCCGATCACGGCGACGCTCGGCGTCGCCGACGCGCCGCTGCGCGCGGAGCTCGTCGGCTCGCAGCTCGTCGGCCTCGCGATCATGCGCTTCGTCGGGCGCATCGAGCCGCTCGCCTCCGCTTCGATCGACGAGCTCGTCGCCGCCGTCGGGCCGACCGTGCAGCGGTACCTGACTGGGGAGATTGCCCAGCAGCTCTCACGTTCGCGGCGTCCGGGCAGAGCGCGTCGACTGCCTGCCACCAGCAGCAGAGACGGGCGCGGGGACGCTAGATGAAGCGCGCCCGCAGGTCGCGGGCCGCGGCGAGCAACGCGTCGGGCGAGGGCTGGCGGTAGCCCCCAAGCTGGGCCTGCAGTGCGGTGCGACGCTGCGGATCGTCGAGGTCGGCGAGGCGGCGAAAGAGGCCGAGCCGCGCACCGATCGCGAACAGCGCTTGTTCGGACAGGGGCAGCGCGAGATAGCGGTCAAGCACCGCCAGCAGGCGGTCACGGTCGGTCGGCAGTGAACCTTCAAGCTCAGGCAGAAGGTTAAGCACGTGGTCGGAACGGAGCTCGAAGCGCGCGTCGCCGACCTGCGCCAGCAGGTCGCGAAGTTCGCGCGCGACCTCGACGTCGTCGGGAAGCTCGAAGTCGCCGGTGGCGGCCCGCTCTTCGAGCGGGGTGCCCGGCGCCACCGCCGCGGTGCGCAAGCGAACGAAGAGCGGGTTCTCGGGCGGCGCGGCCGCCGCAACCACGCGGATCACGCGGGCTGTGCCCGCGACGTGCGCGGCGGAGGCGGCCGGGTCCCGCCCGCCCAGCCCCGGCATCACGTAGAAGCAGAGCTCCATGCCGGCGTCCAGCACCTTCTCCCCCGCCGCGATGAGCTCGTCGGACGTGACGCCCTTGTCGACCGCCTGCAGGACCTCGTCACATCCCGACTCGAGGCCGAGGTGGACGCGCGTGAGGCCCGCGTCACGCAGGAGCGCGAGCTGGGCGGGCGCGCGACGCGCCAGCGTCCGCGCGCGCCCGTACGTCGTCACGCGCTCGACGCTCGGGAAGCGCGCCTTCACGCGGGCGATCACCGCAGCCAGCTTCTCTGGCTTCACGGCGCACGGGTCGGCGTCCTGCAGGAATACGCTCCGCGCCCCGTCGCGCAGGAAGAGCTCGACCTGATACGCCTCGCGCGGAAGGTCGATCGGCCGCGCCGCCCACTCGCCTTCTCCGCACGCGCCCTGCGCGCCCTGCGCGCCCCCCGCGCGCGCCCGCATCCACCCCTGAGCGCGCAACACCTCCGCCACCGCCGCCATCGCGTCGACGTCGGCGAGCACGTCCGCGAGGTCGCGCGGCGACGCCTTCGTGCCCTTGTACACGGGGCAGAACGTGCAGCGGTTCCAGGTGCAGTTGCGGATCACGCGCACCAGCAAGCTGTGCGCCTCACTCGGCGGACGAATGGGACCGAGCTCGAAGCCGCGGGTCGCGGCATCGGGCGTGAGCGCAGGGAGCTCAGTCATGCGCGCCTGAAGATGCTCGCCGCACGCAGCCACGACTCCGAGATCAGGCGACACGGAGCGGCTCGATGCGCCGCATGTCGTCCTTGACCGCGACCTGGGCGTCCCACAGGTCGACTGCGCGCTGCAGGTTCAGCCAGAACTCGGGCGAGTTGCCGAAGAGCGCCGACAGCCGCAGCGCCATCTCCGGGGAGAGGGCACGCCGCTCGCGAAGGAGCTCGTTCACCGTCTGACGCGAGACTCCGAGCGCCTCAGCCAGACCGCTCACCGTCAGATCGTAGTCGGGCATGAAGTCCTCGCGCAGGATCGCGCCTGGGTGGGTCGGCCGGCGCTTCATCGGCGTGTCGTCAGGGATGCTCATGGTTTCTCACCTCTAGTGGTAGTCGCAGAACTCGACCTCGTAGGCGTCGCCGTTTTCGAACCGGAAACAGACACGCCATTGGTCGTTGACCGAGATCGAGTACTGTCCATGGCGGTCGCCTGCAAGCGCGTGCAGGCGGTTGCCAGGCGGCACCCTCAGGTCCTCGACTCGGACGGCGGCGTTGACCTGCTCCAGCTTACGCGCAGCTCTTGACGCCACATCTGGTGGCACGCGGTGCGCTTTGCCGGCCAGGTACAGCTGCTGCGTCTGCTTGTCGGCGAACGTCTTGATCATGACGATGAGTGTAACGCGTCACGTGACACGCGTCAAGACCCGTCGCCGCCTCACGCCGCGCGCGCCCGCCGCTGGAACGCGCCCAGCACTTCCATCGCCAGCATCGCCGCCACGCCTACGAGCGTGATGACCACCCAGTCCTCCCCCTCGATCGCCGCCGTGTCGAAGGCGACCTGCATGAAGCTCGCATACGTGAACAGGACCTGCAGCCCCACCATGACCGCGACCCCTAGCAGGATGATCCGGTTCCCAAACGGGTTGAGCCGGAACAACGAGCGCCGCGTCGAGCGGCAGTTGAACAGGTAGAAGATCTGCATCGCCATGAACGTGTTGACGGCGACGGTCCGCGCCGCAGCGTCGGAGTAGCCCTGGCTCTGGGCCCACTCGAAGAGGCCGAAGGCGCCGGCCAAGAGCAGCAGACCCATGACGACGACGCGGGCGATCATCGCGCGCGAGAGGATCGGCGCCCCCGGGCGCCGCGGCGCTCGCGCCATGATCCCCGGTTCCTTGGCCTCGAAGGCCAGGCCCAGACCGAGCAGCACCGCCGTCGTCATGTTGACCCAGAGGATCTGCAGCGGAAGGATCGGCAGGGTCGCGCCGACGACGATCGCCGTCAGCAGGACGAGCCCCTGGCCGATGTTCGTCGGCAGCGCGTAGGCGATGAACTTGACGAGGTTGTCGAAGACGCCGCGCCCCTCCTCGACGGCCGCCTCGATCGAGGCGAAGTCGTCGTCGGTGAGGACCATGTCGGCGGCCTCCTTGGCAACGTCGGTCCCGGTGACGCCCATGGCGACGCCGATGTCGGCCTGCTTCAGGGCGGGGGCGTCGTTGACGCCGTCGCCCGTCATCGCGACGACGTTGCCCGTCGCCTGAAGCGCCTCGACAAGACGCAGCTTCTGCTCGGGCGTCACACGGGCGAAGACGTTGGTGCGCGCGGCGATCTCGATCAACTCCTTGTCGCGCAGGAGCGCCATCTCGGCGCCGGTGACGGCGGCCGGGGCGGCGCGTTCGACGGCATCGACGTCGAACGCGCCGCCCTCGTCCGCTCCGACGGCATCGACGTCGGATCGGCCGCCCTCGGCTGTCCCGGCGCCGTCGATCAGCCCTATCTGCCGCGCGATCGCCGCCGCCGTGACCGCGTGATCGCCGGTGATCATCTTCACGGTGATGCCGGCGGCGCGGCAGGCGGCGACCGCCGCGATCGCCTCCGGCCGCGGCGGGTCGATCATCGCCTGCAGGCCGAGAAAGACGAGGCCGCCGGCGACGTCGTCGTGGCTCAGCGTGTCCTGCCCAGCCGGGAGCTCGCCGCGGGCGAAGGCGAGGACGCGCAAGCCGCCTGCGGCCAGCGCGTCCACCTCGCCGGCGACGGCGTCACGGTCGAGATCGACGAGATAGCCCCTGCCGGTGGGGAGCACGCCGCCGACGGCCTTCTCGCAGCGCTCGAGGACCTGCTCGACGGCGCCCTTGAGGTACACGACGCGGCGGCCGTCGCCGGCGTCGTGCAGCGTCGCCATGTACTGGTGGTCCGCCTCGAACGGGATCGCGTCGAGGCGCGGGCGGCGGGCCTCTTCGTCCCCGTAGTCGAGCCCGCCCTTGATCGCCGCCGTCTCGAGCGCGCCTTCGGTCGGATCGCCGCGGACGGCCCAGCGCCCGTCTTCCTCGACGATGCGGCTGTCATTGCAGAGCAGCCCGGCGCGCAGGACCTCGAGCGCCGCGGGGCCCGGCGCCGCGCCGGGGGCGACGTCTTCGCCGATGCCTGGGGCGACGGCCGCGACGCCTCCGGCGTCCGCGCCGTCGCC
Organism: uncultured Thermoleophilia bacterium; assembly: GCA_964615105.1. Classification (GTDB taxonomy): domain Bacteria; phylum Actinomycetota; class Thermoleophilia; order UBA2241; family UBA2241; genus UBA2241. Next base: position 5,998 of record CAZTMO010000045.1, on the reverse strand, counting down.
CACCCGCGCATCCTCCGTCGCCCCTTCGGCCGCGATCTCCCCCGCCGGCGCGTAGCCGGTCCCGCTCACCGCGTACCGCACCCCCGCGGCGACGACGCGCTGTACCGTCATCTGGTTCTCGGTCAGCGTGCCCGTCTTGTCGCTGCAGATCACGGTCGTCGAGCCGAGCGCCTCGACGGCCGGGAGCTTCCTGATCACCGCGCGGCGCTTCGCCATACGCCCGACGCCGATCGCCAGCGTGATCGTGACCACGGCCGGCAGGCCCTCGGGGATCGCCGCCACGGCGAGGGCGATCGCGGCCTTGAACATGTCGACCAGGTCCTCACCGCGGATCAAGCCGATCGCGAACGTGAACAGACCCAGACCGAGGACGACCCAGAGGAGGACCTTCGAGAACTCCGCGATCTTGCGCGTGAGCGGCGTCTTCAGCTCGGTCGCCTCGGCGATGAGCTGCGAGATCCTGCCGACCTCGGTGTCGTCGCCGATCGCGACGACCACGCCGGCGCCGGTGCCGTACGTGACCAGGGATGAGGCGTAGGCCATGGGGAAGCGGTCGCCGAGCGCGCAGTCTCGTGCGACGGGCGCCGTGTCCTTCTCGACGGCGAGCGATTCGCCGGTGAGCGCCGACTCGTCGACGCGAAGCTCGCGCTCGCGGACAAGGCGCAGGTCGGCCGGGACCTTGTCGCCGGCCTGCAGCAGGATCAGGTCGCCGGGGACGATCTCGACCGCCGGCAGGCGCAAGGTGTCGCCGGCGCGCACGAGCGTCGCCTCGGCCGTCATCGACTGCGCCAGCGCCTCGATGGCGGCGACCGCCTTGGCCTCCTGCACGTACCCGATGATCGCGTTCAGGAGGACGACGCCAAAGATCACGCCGGCGTCGATCCAGTCCCTCAGGACGATGGTCACGATACCCGCGAGGATGAGGATCAGGACGAGCGGGTCCTTGAACTGCGTGAGAACGCGCTCGACCACCCCGGGGCCGGTCTTCTGTGTGACGGCGTTGGGCCCGAACTGCTGCCGTCTGTGCTCGACCGCGAAGAGGTCAAGCCCCTGCTCGGCGTCCGTCTCGAGCAGGTTCGTGACCTCGTCGGCTCGCAGAGCGTGCCAGTGCTGGTCGGCGAGCGCCTGAATGATCCCCACCCCCGTTTCGCGGTGCCCGTGCGTCCGGCGCGCGCCCTGTCGCGGGCGCCGCGCGGGGCTATCCCTTCATACCCACTCCGCGCCCGTCAATCATCACCGCGGCGGCGATCTTCAGCCAGCGCGAGCCGTAGCGTTCTTGCAGAAACGCGGGCATGGTGATGGCCCGAGGCGCTCGGTCACGACCCGCGTGCGCGTCGCGAGGGCGAGCCAGGCCAGCGGGCTGCCCACGAGCGCGTTCCCGACCGCGACCCACAGCGAGCTCAGGCCGAACCCGAAGCCGATCTTGCCCGCGTTCCCGACGAAGAGCACGGCGCTGAAGTGGGTCGTGCCGTACGCGAAGGCGCTGAGCCACGGGCCGACGTCCCGTCCACCGAGGAAGAACTCGTTCACGGTCGCCGTGCGCTTGCGGCTGTAGATGCCTACGCCGACCATGACGCAGACGAAGACGACGATGACGACGTACTTGATCACGCTCTACCCCGGGGTCTGGCTCGTCGGCTGCCGCTCGCGCCACGAAGGTCGTAGGACGGGCGGCGCGCACAGGGTACACGACGCGCCGCCCGCAACGAAAAGAATCGCACACGAGATGTGTCGCCCGAGACGGCGGCACAGCCGAAGGTCCGCGAACTTGCGCCTCCACTGAGAGAGTATGCAACGACGCCCCACCGGGGCTCACGCCGCTACAGCGGCGGCGCCTTCATCCAGGTGTGCCCGCCCTCGACCCGGGCGATCCTCCCCAGTCCGGGGAACGGGAAGTGGAAGGCGTGGACGACGCAGCCGACGCTCGCGGCTTGCGCGCAGAGAAGGACCCGTGTGCGGGTCGTCGCCTCCGGATCGACGTCGAACGAGGAGACCCACCCAGGATGCGATACGTGCAGGGGATGGAGCAGGGCGTCCCCCACGACGAGGAGACGCTCTCCGGCCGATGAAAGCCGCACTGCCAGATGCCCCGGAGTGTGGCCGGGCGCGCCCTGCAGACGGACTCCAGGGACCACGTCCGCGTCGTCGTCGACGAGTTCGATCTGGGGCTGGACGATGTGCAGCGTGCGACGAGCGGACTCCGCGAGGAACTCGGCGCCGCGTGGGAGTGAGGCCTCGGCTTGCCCCTCCATCCAGAACCGCCACTCACTCCTCGACAGGATGAGGCGCGCGTTCGGGTACGCCGACGAACCGCCCCCGTCCACGAGACCGCCGACGTGATCCGGGTGGGCGTGCGTCAGGACGACCAGATCGACGTCGGTCGGCGACACGCACGCAGCGGCGAGCTCCCCGAACAAGGTGCCGGTCCCCGGAGCGAGGTCCCCGCCGCCGGCGTCGATGAGGACCCGATGCCGTCCGGCCGCGGCGAGGACACACGTGAGCTCCTCGGTCCACCGCGTCCACAGCGCGGTGTCGCCTGACGCGCGGAGGGCGGCCGCGAGATCGTCGCGCGGGGCGTTCGCGAAGAGGACCTCGGCGGGCACCTCCGGGGGCTCAGACTCAATCGCGCCGTCGCCCAACGCGAAGCACTCGAACGATCCGACCGTGAAGCGGTGGATGCCTGCGACCACAGGGACACCCCCAGCAGTGCGTAGCGGGCGCGGGGGCGGGGCGGCGCAGCCGCCCCGCCCCCACCGGTCTCACTCGTAGTGGATCGCCTCGAGGATGTCGAGCTTCGCCGCGCGCCGCGCCGGGACGATCGCCGCCAGCACGCCGACGATCATCGCGACGACGAGGAAGACGACGAGTTGCACGCCGGGCACGCTGAACTTGATCCCCATGCCGCCGAAGCGCGTCGTCACGACGTAGGCGAAGACGACGCCGACGACGATGCCGAGCACACCGCCGATCACGGAGGTGATCACACTCTCGTAGCGCACGCTGCGCCGGATCTGCCGTCGCGAGGCGCCGATCGCGCGCAGCAGGCCGATCTCGCGCGTGCGCTCGTACACGCTCAGCACCAGCGTGTTGACGATGCCGAAGAGCGAGATGATCACGCTCATCGCGAGCAGCCCGTAGAGCAGGTTGAGCAACTGGTCCATCTGGCCGACGACCTTGTCCTTGTACTCGACGGCCGTCATCACGTCGGCCGTCGGCAGGTCGGCGACGGCGGCCTTGATCGCCGCCGTCGCCGCGCCCGAGTCTCCGCCGGTCGTCGCCAGGACCATGAACAACTGCGGACGGGCGAAGAGCCGGGCAAACGCCGTACTCCCCACCGTGATCCCGTTGAGCATCATCGGATCGCGGTACGTGCCCAGCACCTTGAATGGCGCCCTCGTCCCCTCGGCCGTGAGCACCTTGAACGTCTTCCCCACCCTGAGTCCCAGGGACTTCGCCGTCTGCTCCTCGACGACAGCTCCGTCGTCGCCCAGCTTGCCCAGCAGATCGTCCTTGCCGTCGATCCAGTCGAAGCTCCACACCCGCGCGAACGAGTACGGATCGACGGCGTAGAGCCCCGACATCGCCGTCTTCTTGCCGTTCACCTGCACCTGCTGCATGTCGATGCCGGCCGCGGCCGTGACGTCGGGCACGCTCTCGATGCGCCGCGTTGTATCGGCCGGCAGGGCCAGGTAGTTCGCGCCGGTGACGACGTAGTCGGCGCGCACCACCTCGTCGAAACTATCGAGGAACGACGACTTGAGACCCTGAGCGAACACGGCGACGAAGACGACGACGCCGAGGCCGATCATCAGGGCCGAAGCAGTCGCGGCCGTGCGCGCGGGATTGCGCATGCTGTTGTCCCGCGCGAGCCGGCCGCTCGTCTTCGCCAGCCTCATGAGCGGCCAGCCGATCGCCCCGGCGACCGGGGCGACGAAGTACTTCGAGAGCATGGCGACGGCGAGGAAGAGCAGCACGGCGCCGCCGGCCAAGGCGAGGAGCCGCTGCGTCGTGCCGCCCATGCCGTACATCCCGTTCGCCACACCGGCAGCGCCGAGGGCGGCGACGCCGGCGGCCACGTACGGCGAGTATCTGGCGAACCGCGTCGGCGGCAGCGTCGCGCCCTCCTGCAGCGCGGCCACGGGCGGCACGCGGGTGGCGCGCAGCGCAGGCACGAGCGCCGACAGGAGCGTGATACCGATGCCGACGGCGAGGCCGACGATCACCGTCCGTGGCTGCATCACGAGGCCGCTGGTCGGGAGGTCGACGTTCCCCGCCTTCATAAGTGCGTTGACCCCGGCGGCGAACCCCATGCCGACGACGAGGCCCGCCACCGAGGCGAGGATACCCATCCCCAGCGCCTCGAGCGTGATGCTCAAGAGCACCTGGCGCCGCGAGGCGCCGAGGGCACGCAGCATGGCGAACTCGCGGCGCCGCTGCGCCACCGTCATGGAGAAGGCGTTGAAGATGATGAAGGCGCCGACGAGCACGGCGACCCCGCCCAGCGACAGCAGCACGGGGTTGAGGAACGACCCGATCGCGTCGCTGATCTGCCGGCTGGCGTCGGTCGCCGCCTGCTCGCCGGTCTTGACCTCCGCGGTCTTCGGCAGCACGGCGCGGATCCGCTCGGCGAGCACGTCGGCCGG
>CAZTMO010000045.1:0-1255 GCA_964615105.1 uncultured Thermoleophilia bacterium | reverse complement strand
TGTCGATCTGGTCGGTGAAGACGTAGGTGCCGCTGATCATCGCCACCCCGAGCAGGATGGCGAGCGCGGTGAGGAACGTGCGCAGCTTGTGGGCGAGCAGGCTGCGCCACGCGATGCGGATCATCGCGCGTCCTCCAGGGACTTGATCACCTCGAAGATCTGGTCGCGGTCCATGCGTCCGCAGTCGTGGACGATCTCGCCGTCCTTGAGAAAGAGCAGGCGGTCGGCGATCGAGGCCGCGTGCGCGTCGTGCGTGACCATGACGATGGTCTGGCCGAAGTCGTCGACCGAGCGGCGCAGGAGCTCGAGCACCTGGTCGCCGGTCCTGGAGTCGAGGTTGCCCGTCGGCTCGTCGGCGAACAGCACCGCGGGGCGGCTGACCAGCGCGCGGGCCACGGCGACGCGCTGCTGCTGGCCGCCCGAGAGCTCCGCCGGCTTGTGGTCGAGCCGGTCGGCGAGGCCGACGGTGTCGACCAATCGGCCGACCCACTGCCCGTCGCCCTTGCGCCCGGCGATCGTCATCGGCAGCTCGATGTTCTCCTGCGCCGTCAGGGTCGGCAACAGGTTGAAGGTCTGGAAGATGAAGCCGATCTTGTCGCGGCGCAGCCGCGTGAGCTCACGCTCCTTGAGGCTCGTGATCTCGACGCCGTCGACGACGACCGTGCCCGCCGTCGGCTCGTCGAGCCCGGCGAGGATGTGCATCAGCGTGGACTTGCCCGAGCCGGAGGGGCCCATGATCGCGGTCAGGCGAGCGCGCGCGATCGCGACGTCGATCCCGCGCAAGGCGTGTACCGCGGCGTCGCCCTCACCGTACTGGCGCGAGACCGCGCGCGCGACGACGACGGCGTCGTCCGTGGCGGCGTCCGGGGCCTCGCACACGGCGGCGGCCGTGGCGGACGCCGTCGCATCCCCTGTCTGTCCCCTGTTCTCGCGGTCCTTCGTCTCCATCGTCCTCTCCCCTCCCGGGTCCCGGCCCGGACTGCGTGCACGTGTGTGGCGCCCATCCTCGCGGGGACCTCGGTCACGCCGACTCAATGTTCCAAACGCCGAACGACGCGCGACAGGCGCGCCGTTCGGCGCCTACTCCCCGTCGTCGCGCGGCATCCCGGCGGTCCCGACGTCGTCCGCCGCCGTGTCGGCACCCGGGTCCGTCGCCTCAGACTCGTTCATGGACGTCTCAGCGCCATGGGCCGGAGCCGCGGGCACCTCCGCCCGAGCGTCGGGCGAGGTCACCTGCGTGTCAAGCTCCGCGACC
>CAZTMO010000044.1:0-10864 GCA_964615105.1 uncultured Thermoleophilia bacterium | reverse complement strand
CATCGAGAAGGAGCGCGTTGCGCTCGCCGGCTTGTTCGACGCGTTGCGCCGCGACCTCGACGAGGCGCTCGACGCCGGGTCGCGGCGGGCCAAGGACGCCGACCGCAAGGCGGCCGTCGTGGCACCCGCCGCCGCCGGCCTGCTCGTCGTCCTCATGGTCGCGCGCCGGCTCTTTCGCCGCCGCCGTTCAGCGGGTTAGCGATCCGCGTTCATCATCGAGACAGGGCGCCGGCCTTGAGGACGTGCGCCGTCTCGCGCGTGACGTGCCGGTCGGTCTCGGTGGCGCCGGTGTCCGGTCGCTGCGGCGGGGGTATGCTTGGGGACGTGGACGGCAACCTGAGGCGAAAGGGGGCATGACGTGGCGGACATGGAGCCCGGACTTGCGGCCGAGGTGCTCGGCCGGTGCGAGTTCTTCTGGGACTTCGACGAGGACGTGATCGCCGACATCGTGGCGGGCTCGACCGAGAAGTTCCACGACCCGGGCGAGATGGTGTTCGAGGAGGGAGCGAAGGCGTCGCACCTCTACGTCGTCGCGACCGGGCGCATCGGTCTCATGCTCATGCTCCCCAACGGGCACGAGATCATGGTGATGGACAAGGGGCCCGCCGAGCCGTTCGGCTGGACGTCGCTCTCGGAGCCCGGGCGCTACGTGGCGACCGCTCGTTGCCTGCGCGAGACGGCGCTCGTCGAGGTGCCCGTGTCAGTCCTCGAGGGGATCATGGAGCGCGATCCCCGTCTCGGGGTGAAGCTCATGCGCCGCATCGCGGCGGCGGGCGTCGGCTGGATCTGCGACCTGCGCATGCAGTTGACGGCCGCACTCGACTGAGCGCGGGCGACGACCGGGCGGGGCGCGGCGAGGCCCGGCGACGGGTTCGGGTGGCGGGCGTGCGCTCGCGCGACTGCGCGAGCGCGCGCCCGCCACCTTAGTCCCACGGCGCCGCGCCGTCGCCGCCCCGCAGATGCTCCTCTGCGCGCGGCCGCGCAGCCACCGCCGAGGATGACACTCTGGCTGGAACCGTCCGAAGGGGACCGCCATGCAGCCTGATCCTTCCGCCATCGTCGAGACCCTCTCGATCGCCGAGCCGCTCGTCGGCCTGTACGACGCCCCCGACCCGGCGCCGTTCGCGCCGCTGATCGAGCCGGCCGACGAGGAGGAGTGCGTCTTCGTCTCGTACCCCCACTGGCGCGAGGGAGCGACGCTGCACATCACCAAGGCCAAACACGGCTGCGGCGCCGGGCATCTCCTGGGCCTGGAGGGATGGTCGCGCGAGGAGGCGATCGACTTCCTCTACGGTGAGGAAGGGCTGCGGGCCTCACGCGAGCTCATGGACGAGTGGCTCGATGCGGCGCCGGGATACGCGCCGCGGCATGAGCACGTCCTCATCGGGCCCCTGAAGCCCGATCAGTACGACCACCTGCGCTCGGTCACCTTCTACGTCAACGCCGACCAGCTCGCCGTGCTGGTCACCGGAGCGTCCTACTTCAGCCGCCCGGGCGACCCGCCGGTGACAGCCCCCTTCAGCTCCGGCTGCGGGCAGTTGGCCGCGGCCATCGGCGACCTCGACGTCCCGCGCGCGGTGATCGGGGCCACCGACCAGGCCATGCGCCGGCACCTTCCGCCCGGCATCCTCGCCTTCACGGTCACGAAGCCGATGTTCGAGCTGCTGTGCCGCTGGGCCGACGACCCGGCCAGCTCGTTGCACAACGGCTTCCTCAGGGAGTGCCTCGCCGCGCGCGGCGGCTCGTTCTAGATGCCGCGCGGCGGCCGGCCGGCCGGCCGGCCTTCTGCGCGTCCTTCGCCCCGACGCCGGGTTGACACGCAGGTCGGGTTGAGGGAATCTGCGCGGCAGCCTCCTGCGGCAGCCGCCGCGAGGCCCCGACACAGCCGCGAGCCACTGGGACGAGTCATGCCGTCACCGCACGGGGATCTTCGACCGAGAAGCCACGACGCGATCGTCCACCTCATGGACAAGGGCGTCGAGATCCCGAGCCCCCTCACGTTGGACATCGGTCCCGAGGTCGATCTGGAACGCGTCTCAGGACGCGACGTGACGCTGTACCCGGGGTGCCGCCTCTACGGGCGTGAGACGGTCGTCTCGGCCGGCGTCAAGCTCGGGGCCGAAGGGCCGGTCACCATCGAGGACTGCCGCCTCGGCCCCGGCGTCGAGCTCAAGGGCGGTTCGTTCAAGAGGTCCGTCTTTCTCGAGAAGGCGAACATGGGGCCGGCGGCGCAAGTGCGCGAGGCGTGCCTCCTCGAGGAGGAGGCGAACGGCGCGCACTGCGTCGGCCTCAAACAGACCATCCTCTTCCCGTTCGTGACCCTGGGGAGCCTGATCAACTTCTGCGACTGCCTCATGGCCGGCGGCACGAGCCGCGGCGACCACAGCGAGGTCGGCAGTTCATACGTCCACTTCAATTTCACGCCCGACGGCGATAAGACGACTCCGTCGTTGTTCGGCGACGTCCCGCGCGGCGTCATGCTCGACCGCCCGCCGATCTTTCTCGGCGGGCAGGGCGGCGCCGTCGGGCCGGTGCGCGTCGGCTACGGCACCGTCGTGGCCGCCGGCTCGGTCCTGCGCCGCGACGTGCTTGCCGACGGCAAGCTGGTCGTCGGCGGCGCCCAGCCCGACGGTGTACGCGATCGTCTCCCGCATGCGTACCTGGGTCTCGCGCGGGTGGTGACGAACAACCTCGTCTACATGGCGAACCTGGTCGCGCTCGAGCAGTGGTACGTCCACGTGCGACGACCGTTCTTCGCTCGCCAGGAGCTCGGCGACCTCGTGTGTGAAGGGGCCATCGAGATGCTCGCCCTGGCGAAGCGGGAGCGCGCCAGGCGCCTCGCGGCCATGGCCGCCAAGCTCGCGCCCGGCGACCCCGGCAGGGAGGCGCTGCGGGACCAGGTCGCCGGCGTCTGCGCCCTGTTCGACGCCGAACCGCCGGCCTCGGGCCGCGACGCCTTTCTCGCCGCGTTCGAGGCAACCGCCGCCGACGTGGCCGGCGGCTACATCGAGGCCGTCCGGCGATTGCCCGGCGAGGCGGCCGCCGCCGGCGTGGCGTGGCTGCAGCAGGTCGTCGACTCGCTGTGCGGGCAGGCGGCCGAGGCGCTGCAGCCCCTTTCCCTGTTCCCCGGCCGCTGACGGGTCCTGACAGTAAGGAGACACCATGGGCAGGTTGTTCGGGACCGACGGCATCAGGGGGGAGGCCAACCGGCACCCCATGGACGCCGCGACGGCCTTCGCCGTCGGCCAGGCCGTCACCCACATCCACCGGAAGAAGGGCCACAAGACCCGCATCATCATCGGCAAGGACACGCGCCTGTCTGGCTACATGCTCGAGAGCGCGCTCGAGTCGGGCATCACGTCCATGGGCGGCGACGCCCTGCTCATCGGGGTGCTGCCGACGCCGGGGATCGCCTTTCTGGCCGAGAGCATGCGCGTGGACGCCGGCGTCGTGATCTCGGCCTCCCACAACCCCTTCCACGACAACGGGATCAAGCTCTTCTCGGGCCGGGGCTTCAAGCTCTCTGACGACGAGGAGGATCGCGTCGAGGGGCTCATGTTGGGGGGCGAGCTCATCGACATGGTGGCCGCTCCGGGCGAGATGGGAAGGGCCTATCGCCTGAAGGACGCGCTCGGCCGCTACATCGTCTTTCTCAAGAACGCGTTCCCCCGCAGCTTGTCGCTCGAAGGCGTCAAGATCGCCGTGGACGTGGCCAACGGCGCCACGTACCGGGCGGCGCCGGAGGTCTTCGACGAGCTCGGCGCCGAGCTCACCGTGATCCACGACGAGCCCGACGGGCTCAACATCAACCGCGAGTGCGGCTCGCAGCATACGGCCGACCTACGGGCGGCCGTCGTGGCGAGCGGCGCGGCCGTGGGTCTCGCCTTCGACGGCGACGGTGACCGCCTGATCGCCGTCGACGAGACGGGCGCCGAGGTCACGGGCGACCAGATCCTGATCGCCTGCGCGCGCATGCTCAAGGACGAGGGCAGGCTCAGGAACGACCTGGTCGTCAGCACCGTCATGAGCAACCTCGGCTTCACGCTCGCCTGCAAGAAGTACGGCTTCACCCACCATGCCTCCAAGGTGGGCGACCGCTACGTGCTCGAGGACATGCAGCGGCTGGGCGCGGTCGTCGGCGGCGAGGACTCGGGCCACATGATCTTTCTCGACCACCACACGACGGGCGACGGTATCCTCACCGCGCTGCAACTGCTGGCGGCCATGCTCAAGACCGGCAGGCCGCTGTCGGAGCTCGCCGCGCAGATGGACGTGTACCCGCAGAAGCTCATCAACGTGGACGTCAGAAGCAAGCCCGAGATCGCCACGGTGCCGGCGATCGTCGATGCCATCAGGCAGGTCGAATCCGAGCTCAAGGACCAGGGCCGCGTGCTCGTCCGCTACTCGGGCACGCAGAACATGTGCCGGGTCATGGTGGAGGGGCCGACGGCTGAGGCGACCGAGCGGTACTGCCGTATGGTCGCCGACGTCGTCGGGCAGGCCATCGGCTGAGGCACCCCGGCACCGTCCATCAGCGCGCCCCGAAGGGAGCTCACATGCCGTTCACCGTTCACGTCACGGCCGACTTCGACCAGATGAGCGCGGTCGCGGCGGCCATCGTCGAAGAGGACATCCGCGCGCGGCAGGCGCTCAAGCCCAGGTACGTCCTCGGGCTGGCCACCGGCAACTCGCCCACGGGGCTCTACAAGCACCTCGCCAAGGCGTTCAACGCCGGCCGTATCGACGCCACCCGTGTACGGACGTTCAACCTCGACGAGTACGTCGGCCTCCCCGGCGAGAACGCGCAGCAGCGCTGTCTCCACCCCGAGTCCTACAGCTACTTCATGACCACCGAGCTGTTCGGCCTGATGCGGCGCAAGTTCGCCGAGACCAACGTGCCGTGGGGGGCGCTGATCGACGAGGACGAGCTGTTGGCGGCTTTGGAGCGACGGCCGGGCGACTATGAGCTGAGCGGCTCGGACAGGGGCAAGGACATCGTGATCCGCCCTGAGGCGACCGGCGCCCTGCGGTGGATCAAGGACGACGTCCTCGACGCCTACACCGCCAAGATCGCCGCCGCCGGAGGCGTCGACCTGCACATCGTCGGCTGCGGTGGCCGCGGCCACGTGGCGTTCCACGAGTGCGGCATCCCCTTCGCCGGCGGTCGCACGTTGCTGGTCAGGCTCGACGACGACACCGAGGAGAACGCCGTCACCGACGGGCACTTCGCCTCGAAGGAGGCGAGCCCCCGGTACGCGATCACGATGAGCGCCGAGCTGGTCTACCGGGCGCGGAAGGTCGTGCTGCTCGCCAACGGCAAACGCAAGACTGCGCCCATCGCAGAGTCGATCGTCGGCGACGTGACATGTGACGTGCCCATCAGCTACGGCCAGCGTCTGGTCGCCGGCGGCGGCGAGCTGGTCTACGTGCTCGACGAGGCCGCCGCCGCCGACGTGCTCGCGCAGCGCGACGCGGCGCTGGCGAAGGGCTGCACCATCGTCGACCATCGCGGCGAGCCGTACGGCCGTGTCGCCGACCTGACCTTCAGCAGGGACCCGGACAGCGGGCAGATGGGATAGCTCGCGGCGGCAGATCGCCCTAGGGCCGCGCGGCCGGGCCGCAGAGCAGCGCGGCGTCGGCCCGCGAGGTCAGGGCGCCGGCGCGCCGGCCCCGGCTAGAACTGGCCGGTCTTGAGCAGCACGAGGGTGCAGGCCTCGACGACTTCGATCCCCTCGGCCTTGAGGCGGTCGTAGACGGCCTCGTTCTCAGCGCCGGGGTTGAAGATCACACGGCGCGGAGCGACGCTGACGATGTCGTCGACCACCGCGTCCTGCCTCGCCGGGGCGACGTACAGCGACACCGTGTCCACCTCGCCGGGGACGTCGCGGAGGCTCGGAAAGACCTCTTCATCGCAGATGCGTTCGTGCTTGGGAGCGACCGGGACGGCCGCGTGACCCTTCTCCTTGAGGAGCTTCATCGCTTTGTTCGAGTAGCGCTCCGCGTCCGGGCTGGCGCCCACCACTGCGACTCTGGACATGATATGCGTCTCCGATCTCGTCGTGTCGAGCAGGGAACGTGCCACAGCCCTCCGCGGGAGCTGCGACCCTCAGGCTCGATCCTCGCAGTCGCATCATAGCGGCGAGGGTACGGCATCACGACCCTCTCCGCGGCGAAGGGGGACGTGCTTCACTCACGGCCGCGTCCCGGCGTGACGGCGTTCCTCGTCCTCCCTGCAGTCGCGCCCTGGGGTAACGGCGTGCCCCGTCCTGCTCTCGGGAACATGCCCGTGTGCGGGGTCCTGAAACAGGACGCGAGGACGAGAAGGAGGGGCCATGCTGCGCGTCTCTTGCAAGGACATCGGGATCGAGGGGTGCGACTTCGCGTGCGAGGGCGAGAAGGTCGGCGAGGTCGAGGGGCTGATGATGGAGCACCTGCGCGACGCCCACCCTCATATCATCGCCGGGTTGGACTTCCAGCAGCACAAGGCGCTCGAGAACCGCATCAAGGCAGGCATACACGGCCTTGAGGCGGGCGGCCAGCCGCACGAGCTCGACAAGCACCTCATGCTGCGCGCGTCGTGCAGCGACCTGGGCATGCCGGACTGTGGCTTCGTCGCCGAGGACATGAAGGTGCGGCGCGTCGAGCACAAGATGTTCGACCACATCCGGGCCGAGCACCCCGAGCTCGTCGCCGGCTTGAGCTGGAAGCAGCACGCCGAGCTCGAGCACCGCGTCAAGGCGGCCATCAAGCACAACTGACCGCGAGGCCACCGGCCGCGAGGGCGCCGGCCGCGAGGGCGCCGGCAGCGAGGCGGCGCGCCCGTTCGCGTTCGTGCAGTGCGCGTCGCGGTCAGGTGCGGGGTCGGACCTGGTCGCCGTGCTCCGCCGCCCAGGCCGAGGCGAACGCGGCCATCGCCTCGTCGCTCAGCGGATGCCGCGGCAGGGCGCGGAGGACGGCGAGCGGCGCCGTCACGTCGTGGGCGCCGCCGAGGAGCGCGGCGACGAGCTGCTCCGGCGTCTTCAGGCTGGCGGCGAGGACACGTGTCCCGCTGCCGAGCCGCGCGACGAGCCCCGCCATGGCGGCGACGAGCTCCTGCCCGCCGACGCCGAGGCGGTCGGCGCGGTCGACGTACGGGATGACCCAGGAGCAGCCCGTCTCGTGCGCGACCAGCGCCTGCGACGGCGCGTACGCCGCGGTGAGGGCGCAACGGATCCCTTCACGGACGAGGGTGGCGGCCGCCGCGGCGCCGTCGGCGGTCGCGCCGAGCTTGATCGCGACGCGTGTGGGCGCGAGTGCGGCCGCCGCCCGGGCCTCGTCCAACACTGCCGTCCCCGCGGTATGCAGCGGCTGGTAGAACGCCGGCCCTTCGGGGAACGCGGCGAGCAGGCGGGCGAAGTGCGCCGGTGGGTCCGCGGTCTCCCGTGCCATCAGCGCCGGATTGGTGGTCAGGCCGCCGACAAAGCCGAGGCCGGCCGCCGCCGCGGCATCGTCGAGATCGGCGGAGTCAACGAAGATCGTCACGGCGGTCGTCCTCCCGTGCGGTCTGTCGCTCTTGGGCCGCGAGAGCGGCCCACGGGCGACGGCGGTCGTCCCTGTGCCCCTGCAGCAGGGCCTCGAGAGACGATTCTACTTCTCGAGCTCCTTGTAGAAGAACCACCGATCGAAGCGGACGTGCTTCGCCGGCCGTTCGGCGGCATCGGCCGTCGTCTGGGCCGGCGGGATGATGATCTCGATCCAGTCGGTCCACCTGACGCGCGAGGAGAGAGCCCGTTCATCGCATGCGCGTTTGGAACGGTTCAAACTCCTGCGACGCGCTCGTAGGGCCACATGGCGATGCCGCCGTCCATGAACTTGGCGTCGAACCCGGCGGCGCCGGCGATCAGGGCCGCCTCGTACCCGCGGAGCGAGATCTTGCAGAAGCAGACGATCTCGCGCTCGCGGGGCAGCTCGGCGAGGCGCCGGCGCAGGGCGCCGAGCGGGATGTTGACCGCCCCGGGGATCGCGACCTGCTCGACCTCTGCCGGGCTGCGCACGTCCAGCAGGAACACGTCGTCGCCGGCGTCGAGCTTGCGCTTCACCTCCGCGGGGCTGAGGCCGACGGCGATGCCGTCGAGCTTGTTCCGCACGATGTCGGAGGCGGTGATCACGTTGTCCATGGCGGGCGAGTACGGGGGCGCGTAGGCGAGGTCGGCCTTGGAGAGGTCGTCCATGGCCATGCCCGCGTGCAGCGCCATCGCCGCGACGTCGACCGCACGCGCCGCGTCGCCCGGCCCTACCGCTTGCAGACCGAGCAGGCGGCGCGTGGCACGGTCCGACACGGCCTTCAGCATGAGGAGCTTCGCGTCGGGCATGAAGTGCGGTTTGTCGGGCGCCGGCGAGAGCGCCGTCTCGACGTCGTAGCCCAGCCTCAGCGCCTCGCGTTCGTTCAGGCCGGTCACGGCGACGTTGAAGTCGAAGACCCGGCAGATGCTGGTCCCGAGGATCCCCGGGAACGTGTCGTCGCCCCCGGTCGCGTTGATCGCGGCGACACGGCCCTGCTTGTTGGCCGTCGACCCGAGTGGGACGTAGGCGGGCAGGCCGGTGACGAGGCTTGTCGACTGGGCACAGTCACCGATGGCGAACACGTCGGGGTCGGAGGTGCGCAGATGATCGTCGACGGCGATGGCGCCGGTCTCGCCGATCGTGAGGCCGCAGTCCCTGGCGAGATCGACGTTGGGGCGGACCCCGACCGCGACGACCACCATGTCGGCGGGGAGCGTGCCCGCCGTGGTCTCTGCCGAGCCCACCCTGCCGGGGTCGCCGGCTGCCGGTCTGAGCGCTGAGACCCGGGCGCCGGTCAGTACCTTGACGCTGTGGGACTCCATGTGGGCGGCGACCTGCGCCGCCATCTCCTCGTCGAGGGGCGAGAGGATCTGCGGCAGCGCTTCGACGATCGTGACCCGGCAGCCTGAGCGCACGAGCGATTCGGTGACCTCGACGCCGATGAGGCCGCCGCCGACGATGACCACGTCCAGGGCCGCGCGGTCGGCGAGCAGAGCGCGCATGCGCTCCGCGTCCTCGACCCCGTGCAAGGTGAGGACGTTCTGGAGCCCGCGGCCTTCTATCGGCGGCTCGACCGGCGTCGCCCCAGTCGCCAGGATGAGCTTGTCGTAGGGCAGGCTGCGCTCCTCACCGGACTCGAGGCTGCGTACGGTCACGCAGCGGCGGTCGCGGTCGACGGCGGTGGCGACGGTACGGCTGTAGACATGCACGTTCTTGACGTCGAGAAAGAACACCTCATCGCGCAGAGCCCCCGCGGGGGTGGACATGAGTTCAGCCTGGTCGGTGACGACGCCGGAGACGTAATACGGCAGTCCGCAGCCGGCATACGAGAGAAAGACGCCTTGCTCGACGATGGTCACGTCGGCCTCAGGCGCGAGGCGGGTGATCTTGGCGGCCGCTTTCGGGCCGGCGGCCACGCCGCCGATGACCACGATGCGTGGCGTGCTCATGGGATGCTCCCTTCGTCGGCGTGGCCCGCCCCGCGACGTCGCGGGGCGGGCCACGTGGGGGCGCAAGTGGCGGAGGACCGTCAGCGACGGAAGACCGTCAGTGGTGGCAGGCCCCTTCGAGCCCGACCTCGGGCAAGGCGCCCTGGGCGTACGCCGCCACAGCGGACCGAACGTCGGCTCCAAGACCGGCGTGGACGGCGATGCCGACCTGGTTGAAGCCCATCAGCGGGCGTCCGCCGATGCCGTCGACGACGATCGCGTCGACCGTGTTCTCGGCGAGCAGGAGGACGGGGCGCATGCAGCCGCCCTCCTCGTGAGCGAAGTTCGGCACCACCTCCACCGCCCCGATCTCGCCGTCGACGACCTCGACCACGGTGAAGCAGTCACAGCGTCCGAAGTGGCCCGAACGGCGTGCCTCAAGGCCGCCGGGCGCTTCGGAGGGGACGGCCACGCGGGTCTTCTTGCCAGTCTGTTCAGTCATGAGGATCCAACTCCATTCGTCGTGCTGTCGGAGGGCGCGGGCTGGCCCGGCGCCCGGGATGTCCCTCTGTCAGGGCTGTCGTCAGGGCCGGGCGCCGGGCGGCCGGCCGCTACGCCCACCGTCGCGACCACCGCCGCGACCGCCGCCGTGGTGACCGTGACCGTCGCCGCGGGTGCCGCCGTGACGTTCACACCCCCGGCGCCCGCCACGGCCGCGCCCGTGATCTCTCCCGCAACGCCCCTCGCGATCCCAACAGGTGACCACGTCCGTCGCGCCGCAGGCCGGGCAGACGGCGGGCGTCGTCGCATCGTCCGCGTCCCACAGCTTGCCGCAGACGCGGCAGGTGAGCCTGCGCGGCTCGACGCGGTACTGGCCGCCGCCGATGAGGATGGCCTTGCCGCCGACCAGCGCCTCGGCGACCTTGGCATGGCCCCGCTCGAGGACGCGTCCCACGGTCTGCCTCGACACGCCCATGACGGCCGCGGCCTCCTCGTGGCGCAGGCCCTCGAGGTCGACGAGCCGGACAGCTTCAAGCTCGTCGACGGCCAGTGACAGTTGCTCGAGCTCCCGGGCCGGGACTCCCGCGGGCTTGAACAGGGTCACGCGTGGGACGCCGCCGACCGAGCGTTCAATCGGTGGTCGCGCCATGGCCTCTCACGGTCGGTGACCTCTCACGATCGTTCTTGGCATACGCCCATGGTACAGGCGCATCGGCGGGCAGTTCAACGCGGCTCCACGTCACCGGCTTCGTCGGGCGGCCCGGTCTCCGTCTCGTCGAACGCGACGATCTCCGCGTCCTCGATCGGAACGATCTCCGCGTCCTCGATCGGCGGCTCGGCTTCCGCACGCGCGGCCGGCGCCGCGCCGATCGCGGGTGGCGACGCCGGCCGCG
>CAZTMO010000043.1:0-11009 GCA_964615105.1 uncultured Thermoleophilia bacterium | reverse complement strand
ATGCTCTCGCGGATGAAGGCCAGCACCTGCTCTTGTCGTGCGGTCAAGCCGCCCACGTCGCCTCCTTGGTCGAACACCTGTTCGTGTGCAGTGTAAGGTGAACGTGTGTTCGTGTCAATGAAGAGGATAAGGACGGCCCCGGACGGAAAAGCGTGTCTTCGGACGGAAAAGCGCGACGCCGGACGGAAAGGCGCGTCACCGGTCGCGAGGCGCGCGCAGTGAACCCAGTCCAGCCTCGCGGCGTCAGTCTACCGTCGCGTGACGGTAGTCGTCCGGGTCCTCGGAGGCGTGCGGGTCGCAGGAGATGCGCGCGTAGAACTCGAGCTCGCCCTCGTCGCCGGTCGCGGCGAGCTCGTAGATGCGGCGCAGCTCGGCGACAGGATCAGAGTGATCGTCGACCCTGAGGTCGAGGTAGGGCATCACGGTCCGGCAGTGGACCTTCACGGCGGCGGACTGCCGCCCTCGCGCGTCTCCCCCGGCGGCCTGCCCCGCCTCGAGGACCGCGATGAGCCGGTCGCCCAGATTCACCGCGCGCACCTCCCGAAAGGCCTCCTCCATGGCCGCGACGGTGTCCTCCGAGACGAGGATGTTGCCGGCGATCGCGTATCCCTCGCCGCTGCGTCCGCCGCACCACGGGTCGGTGTGCTCGCCGGTGTAGGTGAAGGAACGCCCCTGGGCATCGACCACGTTCAACTGGCGGTAGTCCGGATAGCGGTCCTCAGATAGCGCGACGGTGGCCGCCTCTTCCGGGGAGGCTCCCTCCTCAAGCAGGTCGAGGATACGCGGCCCGAGGAACGGGTTCACCCAGGCCTGCGTCGCCACGGCGCCGACCCGCGGGCGCACGAACGGGCAGATGTTGCCCGCGGCGAGCGCCTTGGACGAGACGGCGACGCCCAGCATGCCGGTGACCGCGTCGCGGGCGGCAATCGAGAAGGTCGACAGGCGCTTCGTGGTCGTGAAGGTGGACAGGTGCTTCATGGCTGTTCCAGTTTACAGGGCAGAACCGGGGCGGGGCGGGCGGCGCCGCTCGCGCCGCGCCGCCCTTCACGGTGCGACCGCCTGCCGGCGCCCGCACCGCCTCTTCCTACTTCTTCACGGGCCCGATCGGCAGCACGACCCTGCCGTAGACCTCGTTCCAGACCTGCGCGATGGACGCGTAGACGGCGGAAAGACCGGTCAGGATGCCCTCCCACCCGGCGACCTTCGTCCACGTCGCTCCGTCCATGCCGAGGAACGTCGACTCGCCCGTCCACTTGCCGATGGCGAGAAGGACGAAGAGCACGGTCAGCGTGAAGAACACGGTCTGCAGGGCGCGGTTGATGCGCAGCGTGCCGATGAACATGAGGCCGGTGAACACGCCCCAGGCGAAGAGATACCATCCGACGGCGGTCGCGTCGCTGGTGAACTCCTCGGGCCAGATCGTCTCGAACACCCACAGCGCCACGAGCGTGAGCCAGAACAGGCCGTATGAACAGAAAGCCGTCATGCCGAACGTGCTGTTCTTCTTCCACTCCATGATGCCGGCGATGACCTGGGCGAGACCGCCGTAGAAGATGCCCATGCCGATGATCATGCTGTTGAGGGCGAAGAACCCGGCGTTATGGATGTTGAGCAGGACGGTGGTCATGCCGAACGCCATCAGCCCCAGCGGACCCGGGTTCGCGGTCACGTCCTTGAGCGTCGCGACCACGCTGCGATGCTCCCCCATTGGACCCACCTCGACCGCCGCTCCCTTGTTCTCTGCCTCGTCACTCATGAACGCGCCCCTCCTCGTAGTCCGTAGGCGGCCGTCGGCCACTGGCAAAACCGCGCGAATCTAACCACAGCGGCCTCTCGCCCGCCACCCCGCAGGAAGCCGGGCGAAAGGCGGACGCTGATACGCCTCGGTCGGAACGAGCACCGATCGAGACGCGAGTACGCGAGCGGAGCTCGCGCACGGCGCCGACGGCGATCTTCGGCACCGATGTTGCGCGAACGCCAAGGCTTTGACCTCGCCGCTCGACGAAGCAGCATCCCCGGCGAGAGTCCGGACCTTGAGAGGACGACCCGCCCCAGTCGGCTGCCTACGCGCTGATCAGGCCCTTGGCCCGCAGTTCGTCGACGAACACCATCACATCCGAAGCGGCAACACCAAGACCCACGTCGAACTCGTCCACGAGCGCCGCTGCGATGTCGCTGACAGTGTGACTTCCGTCACTCAGTTCCCAGATACGACGTCCCACCAGATTCAGGCTGTGGACGTCGCTCGTCCGCGGGTCGACGATCACGAACATGTCGTCGATGGCGCGAGCAACGACGTCAGGATCGCGGGACGGTCTCACACCGTGGTCCATCCGAGTCCTCACCTCGCACGAGTCGCGTGTCTGCACGGGCGGCGACTCGCCGAACGACGAGACTCCGCCGGGCACTCAACTCAGGCTTCCAGGTCGGCATCGATCGCCCGCCAGAAGTCCACCGAGCGACGGAATCTTAGCAGCTTGATGGAGACCTCGGATGCCATCTGCCGGCTGGCTTCGATCGCCGGTTCCATCGTCAGGCGATGTCGAATGCCGACCGCAACGCCAGCAGCCGCAAGTAGGAAGGACCTTGATGACGGCACTGGAACGACCTCGTCCGCGACGGCCTGTTCGAGCCAGTACGCGGCTTCGAGCGGGACGACGGAGGGCTCCGGCGAGAGACCGCCGCGCTGGCGAAATGGAAGCGTGTAGATAGCCAGACCGCGTCCCCCGGGCTCAGCGCCGACGAAGCTCATCTCCTCGCTCAGCACGTTCATGCCGGCGTCACGCGAGAGCAGCGCAGCCGTGGTCTTGCCGGCGCCGGAACGTCCCATGAGCGCGACTCCGCGTCCGCCGCGCTCGACCACTGCGGCGTGCAGGACGAAACCTTTGCCGAGCGTCAGCGCGTAGACCTGCACGAGAAGCTTGAGAAGCGAGCCTACCGCCAGGGGCCAAGGACCTTCAAGTCGCGCCTCAACGGTGTTCGCACGCACGTCAAGTAGGGCGTGCCACTCCGTCATGCGGATTTCGAGGATCCCGGCCTCGTGATCACCCCGAGCCCACAGAGGGGTCGAAACGAGCCATCTGGAGCGAGGTGTGTCTCCGACGGACGCGTGCACCGTGACGTCAGGCGTCTTGTCAGAAACGTAGTCGTCGAAACGCCCTTGTTGGTCTTCGGTGATTCGAAACCGGATGCCATCGACCCCGACGATCACCGTCCCGAGGCGCAGACGGATGAGGCTCTGCAGTCGATTGTGGGATGAATCATCCTCCACGGAACGCCCGTGCCTATCCTGCCCCTGGAGTCTCCCGTGGACGCAGCTGTGGGGCTCGGGCGGTCAGCCCGTGCCCCACGGTCACGAACGTCGTGCCCAACCGTTCCAGGTGGGCAGCGAGACGACTCTAGGGAGTGGCCAACAGAGGCGGTTCCTCGCACTCCATCTGCTGCAACCGATCGTAGATGGTGCATCCCGCCGCCAGAGTCTCGAAACCCGCCTCAGTCTCGATCGACGGCTTCTCGTAGCTCTGTTTCATTTCTCCCTCACTCGCCAATCACTGGAGGCCGAGAACGGTGCAGTCCGCATCAACCAATACCACGGGAGTGGGGACGGTGCAAGAGCCCGTTCAACTCTCGAGTCAGGGCTGCGAGTTCACACGCGCGGCCGTAGGGGCCCGACATGTCGCCGCCCTCGCACAGCGCGAGACGAGGGCATCGTCCCACGCAGAAGGCGGTGACCGCGCACCCGTGGCAACCTGACAACGGGGCGAGCATCTTATGACGATGCTCACTAGCTACCGGACCCCGCCACACTTCGACGAATGGTCTCTCGGCAATGCTCCCTAAGGCTGGGGGGAACCCCATGCACGGATAGACATCCCCCGACGCGTCGACAAAGGCCGTCGTGAACCCGGCTGCGCAGTTGCGCATTTCACGTGGTTCCGGACAAGCAGGGCCCTCGATTACTGCGCCCTCCCGGCTTGCTCTCAGTATTCCCTCATCCAAGAAGAATTCGCGGAGTCGGTCGACGGGAACTCGTCGCTCGGTGACATCCAGGTCGCCGTTCGATCGCGGGCCAACGGTCGGATCGAACTGGTAGTCGCAGCCGAGCGATTGCGCGATACCAATCACCTCGGGATACTGATCGAGATTGAGGTCCATCAGGGTGCACGAAAGCCGACACCGTACCCCGGCATCGACGAGGTACTTGAGCACCGCAACGCTCCGCACGAAAGATCCAAGCTGACCAGTGATCGCATCGTGCCGTGCTGGTTCGCCAGCATACACGCTCACAGAGACCCGCGCAGGACGAAGCGCGACGAGCTCGTCCAGTTCCTGTTCTGACAACAGCGTACCGTTGGTCAGAACGCTCACAATCAATCCGTGCCGCTTGGCCGACCTCGCTATGTCCAGCCAGTCGCTCCGCATGGCGACCTCGCCACCAGTGAGCACGACCCAGATGCACCCCGCCTGTACCAGTTCCGCCATCAGCCGGTTCAGCCGTTGGAGAGGCAACCCCGGGGCTGATCCACTCACGTAGCAGTGACGACAGTGCAGATTGCACCGCTTCGTCAACTCGATGGTCACACTCAAAGGCAGCAGACGCTCAAACGCCTTCGCCCGCAGCGCGGCCCGGACGGGACGCGCTGCGGGCCCAACTACGTTCACTCTCGTTGCCGGGAGCGTCTCGCGCGGCGCGTGCTTGTACGACTCCCCGTGCAACATCAGCTCCCCATCCCGCTCAGTTCTGGTACAGGGTGCCACCGACGCGAAACGCATCGATGTACACGAAGAAGCCCTTGTCGGGCGAGTCAGTAGTGCCGGCATTCTGAATCAGGACGGTGTGCATGCCGGTGCTGAGGCCCGTGTAGCTCTTGGTCACCTGCCAGACGGTCGAGGCGGAGTACATGTTGACGACGCCAGGCTGCAGGAGGCCGTCGATGTATACCTTAGCCTTGCCGCCAAGCGGACCCGTCCGGAAGATGAAGTCCACCGACGTTCCGCTGAATGTGAACGCAGCCGCCGACGTAGTTGATGGATTCCCGGAGAAATCGCCGCCCGAGGCGCCGGCGTTGCTGACCCGGGACCAGTCATAGAGGGTCATACCATCCATGTTGTTCTCGCTATGCGTGTGCGAGTCGCCCGAGAAGCCCGACGCCTTGAACGAGTCATGGTAGATGAAAAAGCCCTTGGCGGGCGATTCGGTCGTACCCGCGTTCCTGATCTCCAGTGTGTGGGCTGCATTGCTGAGGCCTGTGACGGCGTACTCCTTCTTCCACTGCGTCGTCGCGCTGTACAGACTGATTGGCGTACCGTTGTACGGCGTAGCCGACCCATCAATGTAGATGTTCGCCTTGCCGCCTAATGCACCCGTGCGGTACACCCAGGTGCACGATGGGCCATAGAAGCTGTACGAGATCTTCGCGACCGTCGAGGAGTCGCCGGAATAGCTGAGCCTGCTCGCACTCGCATTGGTGCCTACAGACCAGAAATACGCCGTGTTCGACGTGCCGGCGTCCTCGCCCCACGAGTACGTGTACCAGATCGGGGCGGTGTCGTAGGCCAGCGTGCCGGGCTTCGGATAGATCGAGCCGCCGGTCCAGTCGTTCGGCACCGCGGCCGCGGTCCGGACCTGGGGCGCGGCGATGAACCAGTCGCCCGTCGATTCCTTGGCAATCTCGGCGTCCGTGACCAACGGGCCGTAGTGGTCTGTGCTCTCGAAGTTGTTGGCGATGGTGGTCGTGGAGTCGTAGTTGTAGCAGTGGTCGTCGACGTCTGCGTACTGGGTGCCGCCGGAACTGCCGGGCCAGATCGCGACGCTGTGCCACGGCGTGGTCGCGCCGGCGATGGCCGGGATGAAGAACTTGGCGTCGATCCCATGCGCCCTGCGGTCATTCGAGAAGCCGGAGTCAAGGACGGTCGAGAAGGGGCCGATCGCCCTGGTGCTCCAGCCCAGGAGGACGCTGTACTGCACGTCCCCGACGGACGGAAGCACCCCGACGTAGACGGGTTTGCCGACCATGGCAGCCGTGATCTCGAGTACGTCGTCTTCGGGGTTCGTGTTCGCGTACAGGCCCTTGAGCTTGTAGTCCCAGTAGGCCTCGCCGGCGTTCCACGCCTGACAGACGCCGTCCACCTCGGCGAGCGGGTAGCCGGGCGTGCCGCCTGTGTCGTCCTGCCAGAAGATCTGGATCCGCAGGTAGCCCGTCGTCGTCGGCGTGTATGTGTAGTAGTCGAGGTTCTCGAGGCCGTACAGGATGCGCGTCTGCTGCGCGCCCATGGCGGGACTCGCCAAGAGCAGCGTGCACGTGACGACCAGCGCCGCGACGATGACCAGTCTCGCTCTCATGCTCCCCCTTTGCTCACGTGCAGAGGTCGGGCCTGCACGCCCTCTGCCGCGAAGCTATGACCCGCAACAGGGGCCCCATCCCGGACCCACGTCCGCCGCGTCGGTGCCGAACACGCGACTCGCCACGTTTCGTCTGACGACCGCAGCCCGCGAGTCTGAAGGCGCTTGACCGCCGTGGAGTGCCTCGGCGAGCCCGCCCGGTCAGCACCGCATCCACGTCCAGAGTATAGAGACTCCGCCGGTCATGGCGAGCGTATTCCGCGCGCCGGAACCGGGAAGTGTTGTCAGCCCCGAGAATCGCCGCTCAATACACCGCCACGCGCCTCGTGATGGAGTACTCGGTCGCAAGCCCGGTGGCCGGGTCGCCCTTGCCGCTCACACGGAACGTGGCGGACGCCGTCATCTTCACCTTGGCGACCCACGTGCCGTCGGCGGCGGTCGCCACGGTCTTGACGGTCTTCCACTGCCCGCCGCCGAGCGACCTCTGGATCTCGACCGCCGCACCCTTCTTCCAGGCGCCGTTCAGCGCGAAGCTGCCCTTGAGTGTCGCCTTGGCGCCCTTCTTGACCTTGGCGGGCGCGCTGCTGAAGCAGAGGTTCTCGGGCCAGATGAGCGTCGCCTTGAAGCCCACGGTGCTCTTGCCGAGCTTGGGCGCGGCCAGGACGCCCAACGTAGGGTCGGAGGCGACCAGATACAAGCTGGGGACGTAGTGCATGACGCGCAGCGGACGACCGAGGTCGCCTCCGTCCTCGACCGCGAACGTGTCGCGGAGCCCGTACCAGATGGGCGGGTCGCCCTGCGGGGCCGGCGTCCAGTTCGCGTCACCGTAGTCGCCGAACACCATACGCCAGTCGGCGTCCGCGTACAGGTACTGCTCCATGTTGGCCGGTGACGGCGCGTTGACCGGGTCGTATTGCACCGTCTTGCCGACGACGTCGGCCGGCCACTGGAGCCAGGCCTCGCCCTGGCCCACCGAGGTCGGGGTGAAGTCATACGGGTGCCCGTAGTTCGCGCCGTCGAGCCGCGTCCAAGAGGTCGCGCCCGCCGGCCTGCGGAAGCTCTGGATGTAGTAGTTCCCCGGGTCGGTGGTGTCGCTGCCGACCGAGAGGTCGATCTGTGGGTAGTAGCCCCAAACCTGGAACTGCGCCGCCTCGCTGAAGGCCACGACCACGACGTAGTACGTGTCGCCGACCATGTGGTCGTCGTCGGACGTGTACGGGTCGCCTGTCTCGACGGTCTGGTCGGCGACGTTCGTGACCTGGTAGTCGACGACCTCCCTCCCGGTCAGCGCCGCCATGTTGCCCATCTCACCGGAGAGAGCCTGGCCCTCCGAGTCCAGCAGATAGACGTCGAGGTCGGCCCAGTTCGGCTTGAACCTCAACTCCAGGTGGATGTAGCCGTTGTGGTTCACGCCGTTGGGGAGCTTGTAGCACACCACCTGGGCGCTGTCCCAGATCGTGCGCACCGAGACGCCGGGCTCGACCTGCCTGGTGGTCGTCGACAGCGCCGCTGCCGGCGCGGCGAAGACGAGAGCGACCAGCGCGAGTACCGTGCCGACGAGGACGTAACGACTGAGGGACCTTGACATACCCGTGACCTCTTTTCTGAGCAGTCGACGTCACGCGGCGCGCGTTTGTGCCGCGCCGGTCTCGAGCGTCGCACATGTACAGCCTCCGTGACGCACGACTATACTCAGGCGCCGAGAACAAGTAAACGTGGAGGTCGTGCGATCCTGACGTGGCAACAAGAGACCGTTCACACGGGCCGGAAGACGGCGTTCGCGTTGGTCGTTCTCATCCTCGCCATCTCGGCCGGGCTTCGCCTGTACAACCTGGCGTCTCCCGGCGAGTACATGTTCGACGAGGTCTACTACGCCAAGGACGCGAAGGCGATCCTCGACGGGCGCATGGACCCGAAGCGCGACTACCCGTGGGAGCCCGGTGACGTGGTCTCTTGGGCGCATCCCGACGCCGGCAAGATGGCGATCGCGGTGGGCATCGCGGTGTTCGGCGATCGCGCCTTCGCTTGGCGGCTTCCCGCGGTGGTCGCCGGCCTGGCCCTGCTGGCGCTGGTCTACCCCATCGCGCGCCGGCTCGGCCTCAGCCGCGGCTGGAGCGTCGTCGCCCTGGCGCTGGCGGCCGCCGACCTCCTCGGCATCGCGCAGTCCCGCATCGCCACGCTCGACGTGTTCGTCGCCGCCTGGTCGGTGGCGTGCATCTGGTGCGCGCTGCGCTACCTGCAGAGCGGCAAGCGCGTCGCCTGGTTGCTCGCCTGCGGCGCGGCCGGCGGTGTCGCCGTGGCGACCAAGTGGTCGGGGGTCCTCGCCTTGCTCGCGGCGGCGATCCTGATCGCCCTCGGCAGCCGCATTGCTCGGCTGGGGCCGAGTGCGACCGACGCGGCCGACGATGGCGGCGACCCGGCGACCGTCGGCGACCCGCCGTCGACGGCGACGCGCCGGGCGTTCCCGCCGGCGCTCAGCGAGATCGCGCTGATCCTGTTCGCGCTCGTCCTGCTTCCGGTGGCGATCTACCTCGCAAGCTACATCCCGTACTTCGCCGACGGGCACACTTGGGCGCACTTCCGCGAGCTGCACAGCCAGATGTGGCACTTCAACACGACGCTCTCCGCGCCGCACTCGTACGCCTCGGCGGCGCCGACGTGGATCATCGACTACCGGCCGGTCTGGTACTCCTTCGCCGACGAGGGCGAGTACTTCGGCGTCGTGGCGATGGGCAACCCGTTCCTCTGGTGGACCGCGCTGCTGGCGATCGCCGCGACGCCTCTTCTGGCGCTTGGGCGTCGGATCACGTTGCCCCTCGTCCCCGCCGGCCTCGTCGCGGTGCTCTATCTGCCTTGGTTCGCCGCCTCACGGACCTCCTTCCTTTACTACATGACGCCGGTCGCGCCGTTCCTCGCCATCCTCCTGGCGGCGCTTGCCGCAGTGCTCGTGGCCGGCGGCACGGCGGTCCGTGTCAGGACCTTGCTCTTGCTGGGCGCGGTCGCCGGCGTGGTCACCGCGATCGCCTGGGACTGGATCGGGCGGGCGGCGGCGTTCGCCTTCTGGGAGCTGCCCGGCCGCGTCTCTGACACGCTCGCGCTGACCGTCGCCGCGGTGGCGATCACCGCCGCCATCGCCCTTCTGGCGACCGGCCTGGCGCGCAGAAGGACGCGGCCGCTGCTCGCC
The DNA here is from genome assembly GCA_964615105.1 of uncultured Thermoleophilia bacterium. Lineage (GTDB taxonomy): Bacteria > Actinomycetota > Thermoleophilia > UBA2241 > UBA2241 > UBA2241. The sequence continues at coordinate 1,482 of CAZTMO010000043.1, read as the reverse complement.
GCCGTTCTCCTCGGCTGTATCGTGGGGATCTGCGTCCCCTTCCTCCCCATCGTCCTGAACCTCGGCATGAGACCCGACGACTTCTACCGGCTCATCTGGTTCCCGAGCTGGATCTGAGGGAGGAGCGTCGTCTGGCGGTGGGTGGAGCGGGCGGCAGATCGGGGTTCTCGCTGATCAAGCACGCGACGCTGGCCGCCGCGCGTCTCGACCGCGCGGTCCAGAGGGGCCGCCTCGCGGGTACGCGGACGCTGGGCGCGCTCCTCGCCGACGCCCTAGACCCCGCCGAGATGAGCGCGCTCACGATCGCTCTGTACGGGCTGTATCCCGTGAGGGCGTCGGCGGCGGGGCTCGACGACTGGGAGTCCGACTGGTACGCCGACTGCCTGCCGCCGGCGCCGGCGCGCCTGCTCGTGACCGCGGCGGGGACTGGGCGCGAGGTGGTGGCGCTGCGTGCCATGGGCTACGCCGTCGACGCGTTCGAACCGGCGCCCGGGCAAGCGGCGATGATCGCGCACGGCCCCGGCGACCTGGTGCTGGATGCGACGTACGACGACCTGGTCCGCGCCGCGCGCGGCGACGCTTCGAGTCCCGCAGCCGAGATCGTCGCGCGGCGTTACGACGCGGTCATCCTCGGCTGGGGCAGTTTCACGCACCTGCTGGAACGCCGACAGCAGACGGAGGTGCTCGCGGCCTGCGACGCCGTCTGCCCCGAGGGTCCGATCCTGGCCAGCTTCTGGGGCGCGGTCGGCGCAGCTCCGGTGAGCCGTGCCCGGGATGTCGGCGGACGACTCGGACGCAGCCTCGCCCGGCTCAGGACGTCGCGAGCGCCGGCGCGGTCCGCGGGCCGCCTCGCGGGCGAGGTCGGGTTCGCCTTCAACGTCGGCTTCACACGCCGGTTCTCCCGCGGGGATGTGGTGACTCTCGCCGCCGAGATCGGTCGCGAGGTCACGCTCTTCGGACTGCGGCCTTACGGGCACGCGACGCTGACGCCCCTGCGCTGACGGGAGCGCACCCGCGCGGCTCGTCTACGCGCGACGCACGACCGTCGCCCGCCATGCCGCGACACCACGATGACTCTCGGAAGTCACCCGGACCACGCGCATCCCCACAGTCTCGAGCTCCACGACGAGCTCTGTCCGCGAGAAGAGATGCACGGGACGGAGCGCGGCGCTGTCCGCGCCGGGGAGCACGGCGTCGCCCGGCCGCCCCGCGGTGACGCCGACCCGCGCCAGTGCGCGCCGCGCCAAAGCACCTGCGCGCGCGAGCCGATGACACGGCGTCAACGCCAGCGCGCGCACCGTGAGGACGACGTCTTCGGGTTGTCGTTTGAGCCATTCCTTCGCGACCGCGGACCGGTCGCTGGAGGTGAGATGCGAGGAGAGGGCGTACGGTGCCGAGAGGTCCGGTCGCCCCGCCGTGCGCCGGCCGTCCGTCGCTGCCTCCCCTCCTTTCGTCGCGTGCGCTCTGCCTGCCGCCGTGGGC
>CAZTMO010000042.1:0-11035 GCA_964615105.1 uncultured Thermoleophilia bacterium | reverse complement strand
CCGCCCTGGGTGATCGCGCCCAGATCGGTGATGATGTCGCCGAACATGTTGCCGGTGACGAGGACGTCGAACCACTCGGGGCTCTTGACCATCCACATGCAGGTGGCGTCGACATGGTAGTACTCGCGCTTGACGTCCGGGTACTCCTCCTCGCCGATCTCGTTGAAGCGCCGGAACCAGAGGTCGTAGACGTAGGTCAGGACGTTGGTCTTGCCCACCAGGCCGAGAGTGTTGTCCTCGCCGACGGCGCGCGCCTTCTTCCCGTGCCGGCGCGTGTACGCGAACGCCCAGCGCAGGCAGCGGTCGACCTGGGCGCGGCTGTACAGCATGAGCTGCGAGGCGACCTCGTCCGGCGTGCCTTTCATCATCACGCCCCCGCCGCCGGCGTACACGTCGCCGGAGTTCTCCCGGACCACGATGTAGTCGATCTCCCTGGGGCCCTTGTCTTTGAGCGGCGTCTCGACGCCGGGGTACAGACGCACGGGGCGCAGGTTGATGTACTGGTCGAGCTCGAAGCGCAGGCGGAGGAGGAGCCCCTTCTCGAGGACGCCGGGTTCGACGTCCGGGTGCCCGATGGCGCCGAGGTAGATCGAGTCGAACCCCTTGAGCTCGTCGACGACCGAGTCCGGCAGGATCTCACCGCTGCGCAGGTAGCGCTCGCCGCCGAGGTCGTAGTGCGTCAGGTCGAGCCCGAACCCGTGCTTGCCGGCGGCCGCCTCGAGGACCTTGAGACCCTCGGAGACCACCTCGGGCCCCGTGCCGTCGCCCGGCAGTACCGCGATCTTGTACGTCTTCCCCATGTGTCCTCTCTCGGTGGGCAGGGTCCAGTGAGCGGGATCGTCTGCAGCGTCTCTCACAGGCCGGCTCCGGCGTCACGCGGCGTGTGCGACCTCTCAGCCACGCGCCTCATCCGCCAGGCGCTTCTTCACGTAGGGCAGCAGGCCGCCGCTGGCGACAAGCTCGCGCATGAAGGGCGGGTAGGCCTCGGCGGCGTACGTCTTGCCGGTCGTGAGGTCCTCGATCGCACCCTCGACCACGTCGACGCGGAGCCGGTCGCCGGCCCGGACCTCGCGCGCCGCCTCGGGGCAGACCACGATCGGCAGACCGGTGTTGAAGGCGTTGCGGTAGAAGATGCGCGCGAACGAGGCGGCGACGACGCAGCTCACGCCCGCCGCCTTGATCGCCGCCGGGGCGTGCTCGCGCGAGCTGCCGCAACCGAAGTTCTCGCCGGCGACGATGATGTCGCCCGGCTGCACGCGCGTCACGAACCCGGCGTCGATGTCCTCCATGCAGTGCCGGGCGAGCTCGGCCGGATCGTTCGTGTTGAGGTAGCGGGCCGGGATGATGACGTCGGTGTCGACGTCGCGACCGTACTTGTGCACCGTGCCTTCGAAGGCCATCACACACCGCCCTTCTCGGCCGCGACCATGTCGGGCGTCGCCACGTGGCCGGCGATCGCCGAGGCGGCGGCCACGTACGGGTTGGCCAGGTAGACCTCGCTCTCGGGGTGACCCATACGGCCGACGAAATTGCGGTTGGTCGTCGCCACAGCGCGCTCGCCGGCGGCCAGGACGCCCATGTGGCCGCCGAGGCAGGCGCCGCAGGTCGGCGTGCTGAAGGCGGCGCCGGCCTCGACCAGCGCCTGCATGGTGCCGTCCCTGCTCGCCGCGAGGAACACCTCCTGCGAGCCCGGCAGGACGACCAGACGCACGTCGGGGTGGACCGTGCGCCCCTTGAGGACCTCGGCCGCCTGCTGCAGGTCGACGAGGCGGCCGTTGGTGCATGAACCGACGACGACCTGGTCGATCGTGACGCCGGCGAGCTCCTCGGCGGGCGCGGTGTTCGACGGCAGGTGCGGCTTGGCCACCGTCGGCTTGACCGCGCCGGCGTCGATCTCGATGACCTCGGCGTACGCCGCCTCGCGGTCGCCGGCGAACACGCGCCCGGCCGTCCGTGCGCGGCTGCCCTCGGGCCGGCTCTGCAGGTAGCTCGTCGTCTTCTCGTCGAAGCCGACGATGCCGCTCTTGCCGCCGGCCTCGATCGCCATGTTGCACATCGTGAAGCGGCCGTCCATCGACAGGGTCGCGATCGCCTCGCCGGTGAACTCCATCGCCTTGTAGAGCGCCCCGTCGACGCCGATCAGGCCGATCGTGTGCAGGATGAGATCCTTGCCGACGACGTACCGCCCGGGCCGGCCGTGATACACGAACCTGATGGTCTCGGGCACGCGCAACCACACCCGCCCCCACGCCATGGCCGCGGCGAAGTCGGTCGAGCCGACGCCGGTGCTGAAGGCGGCCACGGCGCCGTAGGTACAAGTATGAGAGTCGGCGCCGACGACGACGTCGCCCGGCGCCACCAGACCCATGTCGGGCAGGATCACGTGTTCGATGCCGACCCGGCCGGTCTCGAAGAAGTGCGCGATGCCGTGCTTGCGGGCGAACGCGCGCACCTTCTTGACCTGACCGGCGGTCTTGATGTCTTTGTTCGGCGTGAAGTGATCGGGTACGAGAGCGATCCGCGCCGGGTCGAACACCTTGTCGAACCCGGCGTTCTCGAACTCGGCGATCGCCAGCGGCGCCGTGATGTCGTTGGCCAGCGCCAGGTCCACCTCGACCTCGACGATGTCGCCCGCATGGGCCTCGCTCCGTCCCGCCGCCCGGGCGAGGATCTTCTCGGTGATCGTCTGTCCCATCAGCGTCCCTTCGCGGTCGTCACCGCACGCGCCTGCTTGCGTTCTCGCCCCTGCGCCGCGGCGGCGTTGTTCAACGCTCTCACGTAGGCTTTTGCGGAGGCTTCCATGACGTCGTAGCTCACCGCCTGGCCGTTGTAGGTCTCGCCTTCGACCACGACGGCGACGCGCACCTCACCGAGGGCGTCCTTGCCCTCGGAGATGGCGCGGACCTGGTAGTCGGCGAGGCTGCCCTTCATTTTCACGGCGTCGTCGATCGCCTTGAAGACGGACTCGACGCTGCCGTTGGAGAAGCTCTTGCCGTGACGGACCCTGCCGCCCACCTCGACCTCGACCTGCGAGGTCGGGACGATTCCCGAGCCGGACTGGTTCACGAAGCTGCGCAGCGTGAAGTGGTCCTGGCGCTCGCGGATCTCCTCGCCGACCAGGGCCTCGAGGTCGAGGACGGTGACCTCCTTCTTCTTGTCGGCCACCCCTTTGAAGCGACGGAAGGCCTCGTCGAGCTCGCCGTCCGAGAGCCCGTAGCCGAGCTCGGCGAGACGCGCGCGCAGGGCGTGCCGACCGCTGTGCTTGCCGAGCACGAGATCGCTCTCGGCGAACCCGACGTCGGCGGCACGCATGATCTCGAACGTCGAGGCCTCCTTGAGGATACCGTCCTGGTGGATGCCCGACTCGTGGGCGAACGCGTTGCGACCGACGATCGCCTTGTTGGGCTGGATCGCGTACCCGGTGACGTTCGACACGAGCCTGCTCGTGCGGGCGATCTCCTCGGTCTTGACGCCGGTCTCGGCGCCGAAGTAGTCGCCGCGCGTGCGGATCGCCATGACGACCTCTTCGAGTGAGGCGTTGCCGGCGCGCTCGCCGATGCCGTTGACGGCGCACTCGACCTGCGTCGCGCCGGCGCGCACCGCGGCGAGCGAGTTCGCCACGGCGAGGCCGAGGTCGTCGTGACAGTGACAGCTCACGACGACGTCGCGCAGCGCCGGGCAAAGCCGATACAGCTCGCGGATGAAGTCGCCGAACTCGAGCGGCTGGGCGTAGCCGACCGTGTCGGGAATGTTGATCGTCGTCGCCCCCGCCTCGACGGCGATGCCGAGCACCTCGGCGAGGAACGCCGGGTCGGAACGGCTCGCGTCCATGGCGCTGAACTCGACGTCGGCCTCCGGGTGCTCGCGGGCCAAGGCGACCGACAGGCCGACCATCGCCCTGGTGTCGGCCTTCACCTCGCCGGGCGTCTTGCGGATCTGGTACTTCATGTGCAGGGGGCTGGTACTGATGAACGTGTGGATGCGTGGGACCTCGGCGTGCCTCACCGCGTCCCAGCAGACGCGCACGTCCTTCTCGATGGCCCGCGCCAACCCGCAGATGCGCGGGCCCTTGATCTCCTGAGCGATCGTCCGCACGGCGTCGAAGTCGTCGGGGGAGGCGACGGGAAACCCGGCCTCGATGATGTCGACGCGCAGCTTCGCAAGTTGCCTCGCGACCTCGAGCTTCTCCGCGCGGTTCATGCTCGCCCCGGGCGCCTGCTCGCCGTCGCGCAGCGTGGTGTCGAAGATCTTGATGTATCTGGTGGTGCTCACGAGTCCCTCACTTCCCCCACGACGGCATGCGGTGCCGCCGGGAAGACCGGAGCGTCGGTGCTTGATCGAAGGGTGGCCTCTGCGGCCGGCAGGTGTCTACGCATCCCCCCGGAGGGGGAGCAGGAGCAGGCAGCCGAGGAGGTCGCGGGCGCGTACCCCAATGTGGGGCTCCCGGCTGGACTCGCTTGTCGCACCGTGACGCATCGTCCGCTGAGTGTATGTCAGGCGCGCGCGAAGGCGCAAGGCGCGACCTGATACCCTTGCCGCGGTCAGCCACTCTCGCTGGAGGTGCATGATGTCGGTCGGCGCGGTCGCGACGTCAGGTCAACCCAGGGACGGGGTCTTCTGGTGCGGGGGCGACGAGCGCTGGCGGCCCCCCGACGTCACGCCGCTCACCGACGCGGTCACCGCCGACCTCTGCGTCGTCGGCGGCGGCTTCACCGGCCTCTGGACCGCGCTGTACGTCAAGCGGCTGGCGCCGGCGACCGACGTCGCGCTTGTGGAGCAGTTCGTCTGCGGCACCGGCGCCTCCGGCCGCAACGGCGGCTGGGTGAACGGCTGGGAGGATGCCCTGCTCTCGCTCGTCGGCCGCTTCGGCGCGAGCGCTGCGCGCTGGCTGGTCGACCAGACGCTCGAGGGCGTCAGGGAGATCGGGCGCACCGTGACCGAGGGCGAGATCGACTGCGACTTCGCCATGAACGGCGGCGTCGAGATCGCCCTCTCGACGGCGCAGATGGCGCGTTTCGAGGAGGGCGCCGCCGAGCGCGAGAAGCACGGCACTGCCCACCTGGTCGAGTTGCTCGACGCGGAGCAGGCGCGGGCCGCCTGCGGGTCCCCGCGAGCCTTGGGCGGCGTTCTGCTCAAGACGGCGGGCAGCGTACAGCCGGCGCTGCTGGCGCAGGGCCTGCGCCGGCTCGCCGTCGATGCCGGCGTCCGGGTCTTCGAGGCGAGCCCCATGACGCGCCTGCGGCGCACCGACCCGGCGGTCGTCGAGACCCCGGCGGGCAGCGTAACCGCCGCCAAGGTCGTGGTCGCCGGCGGCGCCTGGACCGCGCAGGTGCCCGAGCTGCGCCGAACGGTGTTCGTCATGCCGGCGCACATGGTCGCCACGGCGGCGTCGACCGAGGTCCTCGACGAGATGGGCTGGCAGCGCGGCCGGCCGTTCGCCGACGGGCGCACCGCCGTGCACTACGGCCAGCGTACGGCCGACGACCGACTGGCCTTCGGCCGCGGCGGCGGCCGCCTCGGCTTCGCCAGCCACGTGATCCCCGCTCACTACCACGACGCGGCCAACACCGACAGCATCACCGACGACATGCGCGAGCTCTTCCCCGCCACGCGCAAGCTCGCGGTCGAGTGGCGCTGGGGCGGCCCCGTCGACCGTACACAGCACGGTTTCCCGTGGGTGGGTACGCTCGGCAAGGCGCGCAACATCCACTACGGCATCGGCTACGGCGGCAACGGTGTGGCGCCGAGCAACCTGATCGGGCGCACTCTCGCCTCGGTCGCGCTCGAGCGCGACGACGACCACGCGCGCTCGCCGCTGGTATCGGACCCCCCGAGCTACCTGCCACCGGAGCCGTTCCGCTTCGTCGCCGCCCGGGCCATGCGCAGCGCGATCGAGCGCTACGAGATCCTCGAGGACGAGGGCAAGAGGCCCGACCCGGTGTCGAACCTCCTGCGCCGCGGCCTCGGCATGTCGGTCCCCAGAGGCATCGAGGTCAACCGGCTGCTGCGCCGCCGAGACTGACGCAGCAGGCCACGGACGAGGCGATGCGTGCGACGGGGGCGGCGGCGCACCGCGCCGCCGCCCCCGTCGCTCACCTCCCCATCTTGTGCTTCAGCCGCTCGACCGACGGGATCGTGATCCCCAGCAGGTCGGCGATGCGCGCCTTGGCCTCGAGCCCCTTGGCGACGCCCGGCACCCCGGTCACGACGCCGATGTCGAGTTCCTCGCGCAGCGTCCTCATCACCGTCGGGTCGGACAGCTCAAGGAGGCTCACGCCCAGCCTGTCCGCCACATAGCGCTTCGCCTCCGCGAGACGCATCTTCCTGAGCTGCATCCGGGCCACCAGGTCTCCGGCGGTCTTGATGCCGCCCATCGACGACGCGAGGGCGTGCGCCATCCCCATGCCGCTGGGGTCGCCGACGCCCACCTACAACCCGTCGGCGCGACCGATCTCGATCATCGCCGCGCTGGCCCGGGTCACCATGTCGGCCGGCGCGACCTCGGACATCGGCACCCCGCCGACACCGAGCCCGACGTTGGCATGCACGGGAATGGTCGCTTCGGCGGTGACCGCCTTCACGAACGTCGCCGCCCGAGCGACGTTCCAGGCGCACGACTTGCGCGTGTTGGTGTTCACCACCGGGCCGAAGATCGCCGCCCCGGCCTTCTCGACGAGCTTGAGCTGTTGGTGCGGCCAGAGGCCGGCGAGCCGCACCCCGTCGTACTCGAGCTCGCCGTGGAAGCCGAGCACCATCTCCGCCGCCATGCCGATCTCCACCGGCTGTCCCGTCGTCGACGTCACGTGCTCGCAGGCCTGCAGCGCGGCGAGAAAGTCGGCGTCCCCGGTCGACGCGACCGTGTCGTAGTTCAGGCCGTCGGCGGTCGCCTCGATCATCTGCCGACTCAGCCAGACGATGTCGTCGCGGCACGCCCCCAGGGCCTCCTCCTGCGCCGCCCTCGCCTCGGCGATCCTCCCCTGCGGCAGCAGGTCCGACGGGTTCGGGTACGGCCCGTCGGGCCGGTAGTACAGGCCGAGGTTGGGCATGAAGCCGTAGAACAGCGGCACGATCGTGGTCTGCTGCAGAAGCTCCATGTGCTCCTGCTCGAGACTGGCGAGGAACTTCGCGGGTTTGACCGAGTAGTCGGTGTGGCCGACCTCCATGGTGTCGAAGGCGAAGGCCGACTCGAAGAGGCGGACCGCGGCCTCGCGGCCGAGCGGGGCGGTCACGCCACTCGAGAGCCGCGAAGAGCAGACAGTGTTCGCCGAGCCGTCCTTGCTCAGAACCGCCTCGTGCCCGCGCTCGACGCCCCAGAGACGCTGGGGGCTCGCGAACATCTCCTGCAGGTACTCGACCTCGCGTTCCTCAAGGACCGGGATCTTGCCCTTGACGGCGGCCGCCTCCGATCCCTCGACGATGTCGCGGCGCAGCTCGTCCGGCCTCATCGTGACGCTCGCCGCGTCGCCCATCCGCGTGATGATCGTGCTCATACCGGCCTCTCCCCTCGCGCCACGCACTGGCGTCCCCGGCCCCGTCGCTTCGTCCTCACTGCCGCCTGCCGGGGGACGCTCGCCGACGAGACCCGTGTCCGTGCTTCACAGCGTCACGCGCTTCGCGTCGAGCAGCCCCGCCGCTTCGACGACCTGCGCGAGCTGGTCGTCGGTGAGAGGTTCGCTGACGGCGAGCCCCATGACCTCCGGCTCGCCGGGCTTCGAGGGCGCCACGGTGACCTGCGAGATGTTGATCCCGAACTCGCCCATCTTGGTGCCGATCTTGCCGAACGTGCCCGGGACCTGGGCGGTGGCGCGCAGAAAGACCATGTTCTCGACCGGCTCGATGTCGATGTCGTGCCCGTAGATGCCGACGAAGCGGGGTCGATTCGCAGGACCCAGCGTGGTCCCGGCGACGTCGAGCGCACCTCCGGCGTCGCGGGCGCTCACCGTGATCACGTTGAGGTAGTCCACGGCGGCCGGCTTCTTGATCTCCCTGGCGCTGAGGCCGCGTTCCTCGGCGATGCCGGCGACGTTGACGAAGTTGACCTCACCCGCCACCTTGCCGGCGAGCATGCCCTGCAGCACACCAAGGGTGAGGATACGCGTGTCGTAGCGCCCGATCACGCCCTCGTAGGTGATGTCGACGGCATCGACCGGCGCGTCGGCGACCTGCACGATGAGCTTGCCGAGCATCTCGCAGAGCCCGAGGTAGGGCATGAGCTCGTCGGCCTCTTCACCAGGCACGAGCGGGATGTTCACGGCGTTGGGCGCGAACTGGCCCTTGAGCACGAGCGCGACCTGCTCTGCCACCTGCATGCCGGCGCGCAGCTGCGCCTCGACGGTCGAGGCGCCGAGGTGCGGCGTGCAGACGACGTTGTCGAAGCGGAACAGCGGGCACTCGGTCGTCGGCTCTTGCGGATACACGTCGACCGCCGACGCCGCCACCTTGCCGCTCTCGATCGCGCGCGCCCACGCTTCCTCGTCGATGATCCCGCCGCGGGCGACGTTGATGACGCGCACCCCGTCCTTCATCTGCGCGAAGGCGTCGTCGTCGATGAAGCCGATGGTCTCGGCGTTCCTCGGCAGGTGGACGGTGATGAAGTCGGCCTCGCGATAGACCTTGCCCGGGCTGTCGGCGCGCTCGAGTCCGAGCTCGTGAAAACGCTCCGCCGGCACGTACGGGTCGTAGGCGAGGACCTTCATCTTGAGGCCCCGACCGCGCTCGGCGACCAGAAAGCCGATGCGGCCGAGTCCGATGATGCCGAGGACCTTGTCCTGGAGCTCGACACCGCCCTTGCCCCACTTGCCCTTCTCCCACCTGCCGGCCTTGAGGTCACAATGAGCCTGCGGGATGTTGCGCGCGCAGGCCATCATGAGGGCCACGGTGTGCTCGGCCGCGGTCAGCACATTGCTCTGCGGCGCGTTGACCACCGTGATGCCGCGCCTGGTCGCCTCCTTTACGTCGACGTTGTCGACGCCGACGCCGGCGCGGCCCACCACCCGCAGCTTGTCGGCAGCCTGGATCACCTCGGCGGTGACCTTGGTCGCCGAGCGGATGATCAGGCCGTGGTAATCCTTGATGCGGGCCCGCAACTCGTCGGCGTCCCACCCGGTGCCGACGTCGACCGCGAAGCCCTGCTCTTCGAGGAAGGCGACTCCCTCCGGGGCGAGCTTCTCCTTGACGAGGACGCGCTTCTTCTCGCTCATCTCACCCTCCACTGGCGTCTCATCTCCGGCTTCATCGCCCTCAGAGCTTGACCGGGCTCTGCGCGAGAACCTGCGCCGCGGCGCCCGTCCCGGCGCCCCACGTGACCTCGTAGCCGAGCTCGCTCAGGACCATCTCGAGGACGCCGAGCCCGACGATGATGTCGCTGGCGCCGAAGTAGCCGCAGTGGCCGAAGCGGAAGATCCGGCCCTTGAGCTTGCCTTGCCCGCCGGCGAGCCAGACGCCGTACTTGTCGCGCGCGAGCCTGGTGATCTTGCCGCCGTCGATGCCGGCCGGCGCCTTGCAGGCGGTGACGCTGTTCGCCTCGGGGTCGTCCGGACCGAACAGCTCGATGCCGAGCGCCTGCACGCCGGCCTTGCAGGCCTTGCCCAGCCAGCGGTGGCGCTCGAAGACGGTTTCCAGCCCTTCCTGCCGGATCAGCTCGATGGCGGCGTTCTGCGCCACCATCAGCGAGACCGCCGGCGTGTACGGCGTCTGGGCGCTGTCGCCGGTCATCTTGTTGCGGTAGGTCGGGTAGTCGAAGTAGAAGCGTGGCGTCGTGCACACCTCGATCATCTTCCACGCCTTCTCACTGACGGCGACGTAGGCGAGGCCCGGCGGCACCATGAGCGCCTTCTGCGAGCCGGCGACGCAGACGTCGACGTGCCAGGCGTCGGTCTTGAGGTCGGTCGCGCCGAGGCCGCTGATCGCGTCGACGACGAGGAGCGCCGGCGTCTTCGCGACAATCTCGCCGATCGCCGCGATGTCGTTGACGACGCCGGTCGACGTCTCGCTGAACTGGACGTACACGGCCTTCATCGTCGGGTCGGCGGCAAGCGCCCTCTCGATGTCGCCCGGGTCGACCTTGGTGCCCCACTCGTACTCGAGTGCCGTGACCTCGGCGCCCCAGTTCCTCGTCAGCTTGAGCCAGCGCTCGCCGAAGTTGCCCATGCTCGCGACAAGCACGTGGTCGCCGGGGTTCACGACGTTGACGACGGCCGACTCCATGGCCCCGGTGCCGCTGGCGGCGAAGACGAGGACGTCGTTCTCGGTCTGGTACACGTACTTGAGGCCGGCGACGACGTCCTTGAGGATCTCGGTGAAGCGCGGCGCCCGGTGGTGCACGACAGGCTCGCCGAGCGCCGACAGGACGTCCGGCGGCACGGGCGTCGGCCCAGGGGTCAGAAGGAAGCGTTTCAGCATGGTCTCGTCCTTTCGTCCTCAGGGTGGGACCCGGGCCGCCGACCCGGGCGAGGCCCCCTGTGTCGACACGGAGAGGGGCCATTCTAGAGAAGCTGCGCGCGCCGTCACAAACGTTGAACAGCCGTTCTGCGAAGCGCGCACGAAGATGCGCTCGGAAGGACGCGATGGGGCGCGCACGACGCGAGGGTGATGACGGGCGCGGCGCCGGCGTCGGAGCGCGCCTTGGGCGGCTCCGGAACGCGTCGCCGCGAACGCGGCCCGGTGCGGCGCACCCGCGGGCACGTCGTCAAGATGAAGTGGTGCGAAGGGCGCGAATGGCTGGGACGGCTGCTGCGGGCGGGGCGGCCCCGCCGCCCCGCCCGCAGCAGCCGTCACGACGGGCGATGAGCCAGACTCGACATCGCGATCAGACCAGCCGGATCGATACGCGCCGCCTGGAGAGGACCGACTGCGTCAGACGTCGATGTCCAGTCCACCCTCTTCACCGATCCAGCTCATCATGCCGCGGAGCTCCTTGCCGACCTGCTCGATGAGGTGCTCCTTGCCCATGTGCTGCAGAGCGTTGAACACGGGCCGGTTCGCCTGGTTCTCGAGGATCCACTCGCGCGCGAACTCGCCGCTCTGGATCTCGGCG
>CAZTMO010000041.1:0-11114 GCA_964615105.1 uncultured Thermoleophilia bacterium | reverse complement strand
CGGCGACGAGCTCGGGGAGGGCACCCGGCGACGCCGGCGGTCTCGCGATCTCCCGCGTCGGCGCCGACGCCGTGTCGGCCACCCGCGTCGGCGCCGCCGGGCCGGTGAGAACGGCCGTCGCCGCCTCGTGTCCTCGCGTCGCGTCCCCGGCCGCCACATCCCCCGCGGCCACGCCCTCCGCAACCACGTTCTCGGCAGCCGCTTCCTTCGCCGTCGCGTCCCCGGCCGCCGCCTCGTCGATGGCGCGAAGGAACTCCGCCGCGCTCTGATAGCGCTCACGCGGGTCTTTCGCCAGCGCCCGTGTCACGACGCGCGCGAGCGCCTCCGGCACGTCCGGGGCCACGTCGCGGAGCGGCGGCGGCGCCTCGTTGACATGCTTGAGCGCCACGGCGACGTCGCCGTCGCCGGTGAACGGCAGCCGCCCGGTGAGCATCTCGTAGAGGACCACGCCGGCGCTGTAGATGTCCGAACGCTCGTCCGCGCGCAGGCCCTGAGCCTGCTCCGGTGAGAGGTAGTGGCACGTGCCGATCATCGTGCCCGTGCGCGTCAGCGCCGAGGCGCCGATGCGGGCGACGCCGAAGTCGGCCACCTTGACGCCGCCGTCGTCGGCGAGCAGCACGTTCTGCGCCGTCACGTCACGGTGGACGATGTGCCGGGCGTGGGCCGCCGCGAGCGCCGCGAGCAAGGCGCGCACGACGCGGACAGCGTCGTCCGGCGCGAGCGCGCCCTCGCGGCGCAGGCGCTGCTTGAGCGTCTCGCCGCGCACGTACTCCATGACGAGGTACCAGCGGTCGCCCGCCTGGCCGCGGTCGTACAGCGCGACGATATTGGGGTGATCCAGCATCGCGACCGCCCGCGCCTCGGTGCGGAAGCGCTCGAGGAACGAATCGTCGGCGGCGAGCTCCGGACGCAGCACCTTGACGGCGACCAGGCGCCGGAGGCGTACATCGTCGGCGAGGAAGACGTCGGCCATGCCGCCGCTGCCGAGCTTGCCCTTCAGCCGGTAACGGCCGTCGAGCGGCTTGGCGCCCTGAGGGCGGTCGGCCGCGTCGGACTCGTTGTCGGGCGAAGGCATATGGAGGAAGGGCGGCTGCTCGGGCGCCGGAGGGCAGACCGCGGGGCCGGCCTCGGCGCGCTCGATGGACAAGTGTAGACGGTCGCCGGGCGGCTGTCGCCCCGGGCGGCGCCGTCGTGGCGTACCCGGGCCCTGATGTACGCACCGGCGCCGCTCAGACCGGACCGCGGCGCGGCGCGCCCGCTCAGGTCGTCTGGCGCTCGAGCAGGATCTGCAGCACCTCGAGCTCGTCCTTCTCGAACCAGTAGAGGTCGCAGATGCTGCAGTAGTCGACTTCGACGGCGTGCTCGTAACTGTAGTGGCGGCGCATCATCGTCGCGCCACAGCCGGGACAGTGGACGAGCGCGACCCCCGCCTGTCCCCGTGACAGCCGGGCGCGGCGCAGCTCGTCGCCCTGGGCGACGAGCAGGTCCGCAAGGTGCTGCTGCTCGTCGCTGAAGGCGACCTCGCGCCGCGCCGCCACGCGGCGCACCTGGTCCGTCGATGCGAGGCGGCCGCCGCATGTTCGGCAGACGCGCAGCGGGATGCCCTCGTAGTCGGCGTCGATGAGCGCGTCGCCGCAGGTGGGGCAAGGACGCGCGGCAGCGGTCCTCGCGACGACACCCAGGGCGGGAGCGACCGCCGGCGCCGTCGCCCGGACCACGTGCTCGCGCTTGTCGAAGCGCTCGCCCGCCTCGTCCGCCTGCCGTGCGAAGTCGTCAGGCGAAACGTGCGCCAACGCGAGCAGGCGGTCCACCCGCAGGCCGAGCGGCGGGTGCGATCGCTGCCAGCGCGCCGGCGGGCGCCCGGCCTCGTCCTCGGTCGCACGGATGCACAAGGACGCGAGCCCCTCGGGGATGTACCCGCCCCCCGCCGGATGACGAGCGATCATGCGCAGAGCCTGCGCCAGGCTCAACGGATCGCCGGTGTAGCGCGCCGCGGCGACGTCGGCGTCGAGTTCGCGCTGGCGCGAGAGCGCGGCGCTGGTCACTCGCGACGCGACCTGCACCATGGCGAGCCAGGCGCGCAGCATGATCGCCGTGAGCCCAAGCGCCGCCCAAGGCGAGTCGTCCTCCCGGGACGAGGCCGCCGCGAGCTTGTCGTCCAGCTCCGAGTAGATGCCGAAGAGCAGGCACGAGACGGTCGCCGTGACGTACGTTCCCGAGAGGACGTGGGCGAACTCGTGGGCGACCACCGCCTGCAGTTGGGGTCGCGAGAGCCTCGCCAGAGCCCCCTCGGTGACACCGACGACGCCGGCGCCCTTGAGATCACTGAACGCGAAGGCGTTCATGCCCAGCGTCGCGACCGTCACGCAGTCGATGCGCGGGGCGCCCGTGGCGAGGCGCATCTCCTCGACGATGTTCGCGAGACGCTGGTGGTACCTGTCGTGAGGGTCGAGCGGGCGGCAACTCATGGCCCGCAGCAGGCGCCGCCGCGCCCCAACTCGTGCCGCGTACCAGTACACGACCGAGAACGCGAGCGCCGCCCCAAGGACCACTCCCGAGTTGCGTAGGTCGAGCACGACCGAGAGGACCTGGGGCACCGGCACCACGATGAAGACCGACAGGGCGACGACGAGGCAGGCCACCCAGACCGCCGCGTAGACGAGGACGAGGAGCAGAGCGAACAGCGCCCAGATGCGCCAGCGCTGTTCGCGCTGCACCTCGAACACGGTCTTTCGCGTCCTTGTCTCGATGGCCATCTCAGGCTCCGCTCAAAGAAAACCGACAAAAGAGTGTTTCAACTGTGGAGACAGTGGTAACATACCGGATGTACGCGGGAGTCCCCCTCCACACACGCTCCCCGTACAGGTACCCCCCAGGTACCACCCCATGGCTCCTTTCACAAGCCCCTCCCCCCTGAGGGGCTGCCCGAAATCAGGTCGCCCCCACGGCCTTTCGGGCTGCCCGAAATCAGGTCGCCCCCACGGCCTTTCGGGCTGCCCCACTGTCGGCGCGACCCGCCTGCGCTCTACTTGTCGGCAGGCAGAAGGCCCGAGGTGAGCAGGAAGTTCCTCGTGAGGCGCCGACAGAAGGCCTCGTTCGCGGCCAGCCGTTCGGGCGTCTCGGCACGCAGCCGCTCCGCGAGCCCCGGGAAGCGGTGCTCGAGGTCCTTCTTCTCGTCCTCGATCCAGTGCTCGATCATGCCGCCGTCGACCTCCGGGTGGAACTGGATGCCCCAGGCACGCCCGCCGGCACGGAAGGCCTGAAGGCCGTCCGCGCGTTCCGCGACGAGCTGGCCGAACGGCGGCAGCTTGCACGAGTACAGATGCCACTCGAAGGCGACGAACGGCGAGCCGACGCCGCGAAAGAGCGGGTCGTCGAGCGTCTTCGAGATCTCGGTCCAGCCGATCTCGGGGGTCTTGCGTTCGTACACCGCCCCGCCGGCGGCGACGGTCAACAACTGCGCCCCCAGGCAGATGCCCCAGATCGGCGCGCTGTGCCTGAGGAGCGTGCGAAGATACCGCTTCTCCGCGTCCAGGAACGGATGAGCGTCGCCCTGATGAACGTGCATCGAGCCGCCCATCACGATGACTCCCGAGGCTTCCTCCGGGTACGCGGGCAGCGCATCGCCCTGGTCGAGCCGCCTGACCTCGAACCGCACCCCGAGCTCGTCGAGGGCCACCGCCACGAGCCCCGGAGGGTCGTCCGGCTCGTGCTGCAGGATCACGATGGGTCTCACGGAGGCCTCCCTCGCGACTCGTCGTCTTGCCGGGGCCCCGCGGCCCCGCGCGATGCGTGCACAGTCTACATACCCCGCGCGCGTCGCTTGCCCGCCGCCGCGCCCGTCTGCGACACTGCGGGACGTGGACTCCACTCCCCGAAACGACGGCCCCGGCACCGCCGCGACGCTGACGCCCGTCGACGCGCCCGCCGTCGAGATCGTGTCGGCGGGCAACGAGGTGCTCATCGGCGACGTCCTCGACACCAACACGAACCGGCTGTGCACGCTCGTGACCGGGCTCGGCGGTCTGGTCACGAGGACGGTCATGGTGCGCGACGACCTGGAAGCCATCGCCCGTGAGGTGGCCGGGGCGGTCGCGCGGCGGCCGGCGCTCGTCTTCACCGTAGGCGGGCTCGGACCGACCAGCGACGACCGTACGCTGGAGGGGGTGGCGCTCGGCCTCGGGGTCCCACTCGCTCTGCACCCCGAGGCCGAGCGCATGGTCCGCGAGAAGTACGTCGAGTTCCACGCCAAGGGCTACGTTCCGTTCGCCGGGATGAACGACGCGCGCCGCAAGATGGCCGTCCTTCCCCAGGGCGCCGAACCGGTCGTCAATCCCATCGGTGGCGCACCCGGCGTCCTCACCAGGGTCGGCCCCACCGCGATCGTCTCCCTGCCCGGCGTGCCGGAGGAGCTCGTCGCCATCGTGGAGCAGTCGCTCGACGACCTCTTCGCAGGGGTCTTCGGGTCGGCGCACTACGAGGAGCGCTCCCTGACCGTGGCGATCCAGGACGAGTCGGCGATCGCGACCATCCTGCGGCAGACCGAGCTCGACCACCCGGCGGTCTACGTCAAGTCGAGAGCCAAGGTGCTCGGGAGCACGCGCGCGATCAGCGTCACGCTGTCCGCCCGCGGCGCCCACGCGCCGGCGGTCGACGCGATCCTGACCGCGGCGGCGGAGCAACTGCTGAGGCAGATCGCCGCCGCCGGCTACGACGTCTCGCCCGCGTAGGCGCGCCCGCCCCGGCGCCTCCGGGCCGCCGCGCTCACTCTCGCGGGAGCGTCACCGCCGGCGCCTCCGCCCCGGAGGACGCCGCCACGACCTGCTGCACGAAC
Organism: uncultured Thermoleophilia bacterium; assembly: GCA_964615105.1. Lineage (GTDB taxonomy): Bacteria > Actinomycetota > Thermoleophilia > UBA2241 > UBA2241 > UBA2241. The sequence continues at coordinate 6,280 of CAZTMO010000041.1, read as the reverse complement.
AGGTCCTCGGGCAGCGCGCCCTCGAAGGCCCGCGTCTCGCTGATCACGACCTTGGGCACGGCCATGACACCGTACCGTTGCGAGACGTGCGGGAACTCGGTCGACATGACCATGTCCGCCGTCACCTTCTCGCTGGCGAGCGCCAGAGCGTGCCCCATACGCACCGCCGCCGGGCAGTACGGACAGGTGGGCGTCACGAACACCTGGATGTGGACATCGCCCTGGAGCCCCGCGAGCGCCGACGCGCTCTGGGGCGAGAGCTGCGAGCCGGCCCCGCCGACCTCGAGGATGTCCTCGAGCAGCGTCGTGAACTCGTACCCGGCGGGGACGCCGAAAAACCTCGCCCGCTCTCCGCCGTCGGCGTCGCGCACGACGGTCGCGGGGATCTTGTCGATGCCGGCACTCGCCGCGAGATCCGCCTCGGCCTTGAAGTCGTGCGTCTCGAGACGCAGGTGATCATCGAGAGCGACGAGCTCGTCGAGCAACTGGAGGTTGTCGCGACACGTGGCACACGGGACGACGCCGGGGACGATGATCCTGCTCTCACGCTGGGTGTAATGCACCAGCGTCACGTCGCGCGTGAGCTGTTGCGCGAAGATCTCCCTGAGCTGTGTCGCGTCCTCTGCGCTGATGATCGCCATGCCGGCCTCCCCTGCGTGCCTTCCCGTCGGCAAGTGTTGTACCCGCCGGCAGGCGAAAGGTGCGCGGGACGAGCGGGCCTGCGACGGCGACCGGCCCCGCCTCAGCCCAACCAGCGAGGGCGACCGGCCCCGCCTCAGCCCAGGTGGTCGTCGATGAAGTGCGTGGTGACGTCGCCGGCGACGAACATGGGGTGGTCGATGACGCGGCGGTGGAACGGGATCGTCGTCTTGACGCCCTCGACCACGAACTGGTCGAGGGCCCATCGCGACCGCGCGAGGCACTCGCTGCGGTCGCGCCCCCAGACGACGAGCTTGCCCAGGAGGCTGTCGTAGAACGGCGGGACGTCGTAGCCCTGGTAGACGTGAGTGTCGAGGCGGATGCGCGGGCCGCCGGGCGGGATCCATCTGGTGACGAGCCCGGGCGACGGCATGAACCCCTCGTCGGGATCTTCCGCGTTGATGCGGAACTCGATCGCATGGCCCTCGACGACGATCTCGTCCTGGCAGATCGGCAGCCCTTCGCCGGCGGCGATCTCGATCCCGGTCTTGACGATGTCGATACCCGTCACCGCCTCGGTGATGCAGTGCTCGACCTGGACGCGCGTGTTCATCTCCATGAAGTGGAAGCGGCCCTCCGGGTCCAAAAGGAACTCGACCGTGCCGGCACCCTCGTAACGCGCCGCGAGGGCGGCACGCACCGCGGCCTCGCCCATCTGCGCGCGCAGCTCGGGCGACACCGCGGGCGACGGTGCCTCCTCGATGAGCTTCTGATGGCGCCGCTGGATCGAGCAGTCCCGTTCGCCGAGGTGGACGCCGTGGCCCTCGCCGTCGGCGAGCACCTGGATCTCGATGTGCCGCGGCGCGGCGACGTACTTCTCGAGGTAGACGGCCCCGTTGCCGAAGGCCGCCTGGGCCTCGGCCTGGGCCTGGCGCACGGCGGCGGCGAGGTCCGCCGCATCGTGCACGATGCGGATGCCCTTGCCGCCGCCGCCGGCCGAGGCCTTGACCATGACGGGCAGACCGATGCGGCGGGCGACCGCCTCCGCCTCGGCGGCGTCCTCGATCACGCCTCCGGAGCCCGGCGTGACCGGGACGCCGGCGGCGGTCATGGTCGCCCGCGCCGCCGCCTTGTCGCCCATGAGCTCGATCGACTCCGGCGCCGGTCCGATGAACTTGAGGCCGTGGTCGCGGCACAGGGCCGAGAACTCGCCGCGCTCGGCGAGGAACCCGTAGCCGGGATGGATCGCCTCGGCGCCCGTCTGCAGGGCCGCCTGGACGATCGCGGGCATGACGAGGTAGCTCTGAGCGGCGGGCGGCGGACCGATGCAGACCGCCTCGTCGGCGTAGCGCACATGAAGGCACGCGGCGTCGGCCTCGGAGTAGACCGCGACCGTGGCGACGCCGAGCTCACGACAGGCACGGATCACACGGATGGCGATCTCTCCCCGGTTGGCGATGAGAACCTTCGCGAACATGGGTGCGGATTCTAGCATCGCCCGCCTCGACGAGACGCCCGCGACGCTCTCCCCGGCGGCCCACCGAAGCCGTTCTCCGGCGAAGCAACGCTTTGGCGCGCGCCCCTCTCAGGTCGCCCGGCGGGCTGCCGATACCCGGGGTGAGGCCGTGAGGACAACTCACCGGGCGCACGCCCGGCATTCGATCCTCTCTCTCTGCCGGGCCGGTCTCCTTCATTACATACCGGACAGCCCGCATCCGTGTGAAGGCCCCCGCCGGCCCGGCGCTTTTCTCCTCCGCGTCAGCGTCCGCGCGTTCGCCGGCACAGGCTTTCCAGTATGATGCAGCGGGTCCAAGCGGGAGGTCCGAGGTGGCGGCGGGTACGAAGGCAGGCATCGCGATCGTCGTCAGCGATGCAGATTTGCGCGACGAGCTGGTCCGACAGTTCTCGGCGAGTCACGAGGTGGTCAGCAGCCTCGGCGACCCCGGGACCATGCGCCTGCTGCGCGAGGCCGAACCGGCAGCCATCATCCTCGACCTCGACCTCGAGACCTTCGACGCCTTCGAGCTCCTGCGACTGATCGGCGGCACCCCCGAGCTTCGCGGCGCCACGCTCGTGACCCTCTCGTCACGCAACGACTTCGACATCTTCGAGAAGGCCAACCGGCTCGGCGCGACGGAGTTCGTGACCAAGCCGTTTCGCCCCGAGGACCTGAGCGCGAAGCTCGAGGCGGCCGGACCGGCTCAGAAGCGGCGCGGGGCCGGCCGCCTCAAGCTCGGCGCCATGCTGGTCTCGAGCGGCATCCTCACACAGGAAGAGGTCGACAAGGCCCTTGTGCACCAGCGCGCCGACGGCGGCCGCCTCGGCGAGGTGCTGGTCCGCGAGGGCATCATCAGCGAGCAGGACCTCGTGACGGCGCTCGCCGGCCAGATGCGCATCGCCATCGCCGACGCCGCGCAGATGGTCCCAGAGGCCAAGGCGATGGGCCTGCTCCCTCGCGATTTCATCGTCCGCCATCGCCTCATGCCGCTGCGTCTCGACGACAACAGCAACCTCGTGCTCGCCATGACCAACCCTCTCGACGTCATCTCGATCGACGAGGTCAGCATGCGGACGGGCAAGCGCGTGGTCCCCGTCATCTGCACCGAGAGCGGGTTCGACGAGGCGGTCGGCACCTATTTCAGCATGCGGGGCAAGCTCAAAGACTCCCGCGACGAAGGCGTCGACGAAAGTGAGAACGGCGGCGCGACGATCGACGCCAACATCGTCGAGATCGTCGACCAGTTGTTCGCCGACGCCGCGGCCATGGACGCCTCGGACATCCACCTCGAGCCGCGCGAAGACTCCATGCTCGTGCGCTGCCGCATCGACGGCGTGCTGCACGAGCTGCGCGACTTCCCCAAGGACCTCCAGGCCGGCATCACCAGCCGGCTCAAGATCATGGGCAACATGAACATCGCCGAGCGTCGCCTGCCGCAGGACGGGCGCACGTCGTTCGAGCTGAGCAGCGGCGAGGCCGTCGACGTCCGCATGGCGTCGATCCCCAGCCTTTACGGCGAGAACATCACCCTGCGCATCCTCGAGGTGGCGCCGCTACCGCCCACGCTGGCGTCGCTCGGCCTCTCCGAAGGTACGCTCCAGCGCTACGAGCAGGCGCTCAAGGCACCGGAGGGCGGCATCGTCATCTGCGGCCCCACCGGCTCCGGCAAGTCGACCACGCTGTACACGACGCTCGAGCTCATCAAGTCGAGCGAGCGCAAGATCTACACGGTCGAGGACCCGATCGAACGCAAGATCGAGGGCATCATTCAGACCGAGGTCAAGCCGCTGATCGGCCTCACCTTCGCGCAGGCACTGCGCTCGCTGGTGCGCGCGGACCCCGACGTGATCATGGTCGGCGAGATCCGCGACCTCGAGACGGCGAAGATGGCCGCCGACGCGGCGATCACCGGCCACCTGGTCTTCAGCACCCTGCATACGAACGACGCCAGCTCCGCGGTCAACAGGCTGGTGGAGATGGGAGTCCCGCGCTACCTGGTCGCCGCCGCCTGGCGCGCCTTCGTCGCCCAGCGGCTCGTCCGGCGCCTCTGCCGCCACTGTCGCGAGGCCGACACGCTCACCGACGAGCGCTGGCAAGAGCTGGGGCTCGGTGTGGCTCCGAAGAAGCGCATCAGGGTGTACAACCCCGTCGGCTGCCCCAAGTGCTTCGGCACCGGGTACCGCGGCCGGATGGGGCTCTACGAGGTCCTCGTCGTCGACGACGACCTGCGCGAGCTGATCGCGACCGGCGGCACGGTGCTCGACATCCAGCGCATGGCGCGCGAGAAGGGCGTCGAGTCGCTCCGCGACGACGCCGTGCGCAAGGTGCTCGACGGAAGCACGAGCTACCTCGAACTGCTGCGCGCCACCGTAGTCTGACCGGACGGGGGAGCCGGTGCGGCGACGCCCGCGCTCGGGCATCCCATCACGCCGCGACGCATGCACCTAGACGTCCGTCCTATTCGCGGCCCCTCCGCGCGCCCCGATACTCTCGACGAGACCGCAGGGCAGAGAGAAGGACCCGTTAGAGCAGTCCAAAGGAGTCCGGCCGGTGGCGCGTCGCGGGGGCCCGCGCTGCCGGCCGGACGTTCTTCTGTCAGGGTCGCCTCAGGGGGAATCCACCTTCTTGACGGGCACGCCACCTCCCGCCGGCGGCGCGTCAGAGCGCCTGGCAGACGGGACAGAAGTCGGTCTCGCGGCCGCTCGAGGTCGAGGCGGCGAGGGGCTGCCCGCAGCGCGGGCAGGGCTCGCCGCCGTGGTGATGGATGCGGCGCTCGTAGCGCCCGGGGGCACCGAACGGGTCGAGAAAGCCGGCCTCGCCGCCGGCCGCCACGGCAGCCTCGAGGGTGCGGTGCATCGCCTGGGCGAGGCGCGCCCACTCCTCGGGCTGGAGCGAGCCCGCAGGCTGCCGAGGGTGGAGGCGCGCCTCCCACAGGATCTCGTCGCTGTAGCCGTTGCCGATGCCGAGGACGTAGCGGTCGTCCATGAGAAACGCCTTGAGACCCGTGCGCCCGCGAGCCAGCGTCGCGAGCGCGGCGCCGTCGGCACGGGCATCGAGGGCGTCGTACGGCGGCCCCTCGGGCGCCGGCTCCCAAGGCTCCAGCGCGAGCGTGGAGAGGGCGAGCGCATCGAACGCGAGAACGCGACGCACCCTTGCACCGGGACCGCCGGAGAGCGCGAGGGCGGCGCCGTGCAGGACGTCGGGCTGGGTCTCGGACACGGTGACCTCGGCCCAGAGGCCGAAGCCGAAGACCAACGCGCCACCGTCGTCGAGTTCGACGATGAGCCGCTTGCCGCGGCGGCCGACGCCGGCGATGGTGCGGCCGGCCAGGCCGGCCGCCCACGTGGCGACGTCGCGCGCCGGGTCGGTGATGCGCCCGGGCTGGGTGCAGCAGGCAGTGTCGATCCGGTAGCCGGTCACCAGCCGCGCGAGACCGCGAGCGCAGACCTCGGCTTCGGGCAGTTCGGGCATGCCCCGATGATAGACCTTCTGGATGCACGGCGCGGCATACTCCCCGGGGGTATAGTCATCGGCGGCGCGGGGAACACCCGAATGAGGCGGCCGCCGGGTGACCACGATACGGCCGCCACACGAGCGCGAGGCCGCCGCACCGACGATGCCGGAAGAACGCACGACACTCGAGCTGCCCATCGCGGGCATGACGTGCGCCACCTGCGTGGCCAGGAACGAGCGCGCCCTGCGCAAACTCGACGGCGTGGACGACGCGAACGTCAACTTCGCGACCGAGAAGGCCACGGTCGTCTTCGACCCTTCAGTCCTCACCGCACACGACCTGGTCGAGACCGTCAAGAAGACGGGCTACGACGTCGTCACCAGGACCGAGACGCTGGCGATCGTCGGGATGACATGTGCGAGCTGCGTGAGCCGCGTCGAACGCGCCCTGAAGAAGCGACCGGGCGTGGTCGACGCGGAGGTCAACCTCGCGACCGAACGCGCGACCGTGACGTACGCCCCGGCGTGACCAGCCGCGCGGCGCTCGTCGCGGCGGTGCGCGCCGCCGGATACGAGGTGGTCGGCGACGCTGCGGCCGACGGCGGCGCGACAGATCGGACTGGGGCGGAAGGCGGAGCCGGCGCGCGCGCCGCTGGAGCGACCGGGGCGGCGAGCGGAGCCGGCGTCGAG
>CAZTMO010000040.1:5874-11261 GCA_964615105.1 uncultured Thermoleophilia bacterium | reverse complement strand
ACGACCTGCGGAATCACATCACCGGCGCGCTGGATCGTGACGTCGTCGCCCGGGCGGATGTCCTTGCGGCGGATGTCGTCCTCGTTGTGCAGGGTCGCGCGCTCGACCGTGACGCCCCCGACGCTCACGGGTTCGAGGACCGCGAAGGGTGTCAGCACCCCGGTCCTCCCCACGTTCACGGCGATCTCGCGAAGGCGCGTCGTCACCGTGCTGGGCGCGAACTTGAAGGCGATCGCCCAACGAGGGTCGTGCGCGACCGCGCCGAGGACGCGCTGCAGGTCGTACGCGTCGATCTTGACGACGGCGCCGTCGATGTCGTAGTCGAGCGCGGCGCGGCGCGCCTCCCAGCGCGCGCAGAACGCCGCGACCTCGTCGATCGACGCCGCAACGGCGATGTCCGGATTGACGCGAAAACCCTGTTCGCGGAGCCAGGCGAGCGCCCCGACATGGTCGTCGAGCGCGAGTCCCTCGCTGGCGCCGATCGCGTAGCAGAACACCGACAGGGGGCGCGACGCCGCGATCGCGGGGTCGAGCTGCCGGATCGACCCCGCCGCGGCGTTGCGCGGGTTGGCGAAGGTCGGCAACCCGTCGGCGGCGCGGGCCTCGTTGAGACGCGCGAAGGCGGCGAGCGGCAGATAGACCTCGCCGCGGACCTCGACGACCGCAGGCGGCGGGTCGGCGCGCAGACGCAGCGGGATCGCGCGGATCGTCCTGAGGTTGCTCGTCACGTCCTCGCCGATGGTGCCGTTGCCGCGTGTCGCGCCGACGGCGAACAGGCCGTCGCGATACGTCAGCGAGATCGCTAGGCCGTCGATCTTCGGCTCGACCACGTAGCGGAACGGCGTCCCGCCGAGCCCGCGACTCTCGAGCAGGCGCCGGTTACGCGCGTCCCAGGCGCGCAGCTCGTCCTCGTCGCGAGCGTTGGCCAGCGAGAGCATGGGCTCGAGGTGTCGCACCTGCTCGAACCTCTCCAGCGGCCGGCCGCCGACGCGCTGCGTCGGCGAGTCCGGCGTGCGCAGCGCGGGGAACTCCTCCTCCAGTGCCTGCAGCTCGCGGAACAGGGCGTCGTATGCGGCGTCGCTGATCTCGGGCTGGTCGAGGTCGTAATAGAGGCGCGCGTGATGCTCGACCAGCGCGCGCAGCTCGGCCGTCCGTGTCGCCGCCTCGGAAGCGTCCACCGCCCCTCCCTTCAGTCGGTCCGCGGCGGCGGCGGCCCGTCCGGGCCGGACGTCGCTTGCGCGTCTGCGCCCGGCCGGCGGCCCTCGCCGCGCAAGCACAGAGCGACCAGCTCGCCCGGCTCGTCGAGCCAGTAATCGGGGCTGGACGCGAGCAGCGCCGTGCGCGAGAACACGCCCCAGGCGACGGCCGCCGTCGCCACGCCCGCCGCTCTGCCGGCCTGGATGTCGACAGGGCTGTCGCCGATGTAGACCGGGGTGAGTGCACGATGCGTGACGCTCGAGGACTCGACGCCGCGACCGGCGCCACCGCCCTCACCAAGCCGTGGACCGCCCAGAGCGGTCCCGGCACCGAGCCGCTCGAGACATAGAAGGATCGGCTCGGGAGCAGGTTTGTGCGTCTCGCTGTCGCTGGCCGTGACCACGGCGTCGAAGGCGTCGTGCAGGCCGACGGCGTCGAACGCCATCATCGTCGTGTCGCGGCTCTTGGAGGTGACGATTCCGAGGCGCCGGCCCGCGCTCCGCAGCGCGGCGAGCGCCTCGGCGACGCCGTCGTACGGACGGATGAGCTCGTCGTGCCGGCGATGGTTGTACTCGCGGTAGACGTCGTAGAGCTCGCGCGCCTTCTCGTTCGACAAGCGTTCCATCTGGGCCATGAGGGGCTGTCCCACGCCGGCGGTGATGTACTCGTCGGGGAGGTCCTCACCGAGCACGGTACGGACGGCGTGACGGAACGACTGGACGATGAGCTCGACCGTGTCGACGACCGTCCCGTCGAGGTCGAAGAGGACTGGGTCGAAGCCGTCCACCGCCGGCCCTCAGCCCCTCACCGTGTCGGGATCGAGGTCCCAGACGTCGAGGTCGGCGAGGAGCCCGGCATCGAGGAGATCGTAGTGGAGGGGGGTCACGGCGACGAAGCGCGCGGCGACGACGTCGAAGTCGGTGTCGACGCCGGGTGCGTCGCCGGGACCGTCGCAGGGCACGAAGTACACGCCGCCGCGCTCTCCGGCCAGGGTCACCCGGTCGTGACAGCTCGCGCCGCCGAGGCGGGCCGGACGCACGCCGCGGATCTCGGCGGCGGGCGCGTCCGGCAGATTGACGTTGAGGACGGTGCGCGCCGGGATGCCGTGGTCGATCGCCCGGCGCACCACGGCACTGACGAGCGGCACGGCCTCGTCGAGCCAGCGCGGTTCGCGGCTCTCGACCGAGACCGCGATGCCGACGCCGCCGCGCAACGCCGCCTCAAGGGCGGCGCCGACGGTGCCCGAGTACGTCACGTCGGCGCCCAGGTTGGCGCCCAGATTGATGCCGGACACGACGAGGTCGGGCACCGGCGTGACGACCCCGAGCAGGGCGACGCGCACGCAGTCGGACGGCGTGCCGTCGAGGGCAAGGCCCTCGAAGCCGTCACCGAACGGCGTGCGCTCGGGGCGCAGGGCACGGTCGATGGTGATGCTTCGCGCGGCCGCGCTGGAGTTCGCGGCCGGCGCCAGCGTCGCGACCTCGCCGACGCCGTCGAGGGCACGACGCAGCGCCGCGATCCCGGGTGAGGCGATGCCGTCGTCGTTGGTGAGGAGGAGCTGCAGCGTCACGCCCCGCATTTTACTTCACAGCCCGGCAGGACTCGGGGCGCGCCGTCTCGCCTCTCTCCGGCAGGAGACCCACGACACGCGTCGTAAGACGACGCAGGAAGGCTGAGAAGGAGCCGCATGCCAGAGTCCAGCCACCCCACCGGCGAGCCTGCCGCTCGTCGCCTGTCGCTGCGCCGCGGGGCCGTCCTCGGCACCACGCTCGTCGGCGTGAGCGCGACCGTCGCCGTCGCCGGCACCGCCTACCTGTGGCCGCTGTTCCTCTTTCCGCTCGTCCTCGCCGCGCTCTTCTTCTTCGAGCTTGGCGGCCTCCTCGTCACCGGCTGGCTCGGGCTGTTCTTCGTGAACCTCTACGCGTTCGCCGAGGCGCCGACGCCCACGGCGGTGCGCGAGGCCGTGATCGGCACCGCGCTGTTCGGCCTCGCCGGCCTGCTGCTCGGCCGCGTCCAGCGGGGTCACGCCCGGCTTCAGGCCACCTTGTCGGCGTCCTCCCTCTGCGACCGCCTCACCGGGCTCTACAATTACGGCACGTTCGTCGACTACCTCCACAACGAGGTGACGAAGATCGACCGCTATGGCGGGGACCTCACGCTGCTGATGCTGGACCTCGACCACTTCAAGGAGTTCAACGACGTCCACGGGCACGAGGCGGGCAACGAGTTGCTGCGGCGCGTCGGGGCGACGCTGCGCGGCGTGGTCCGCGAGGCGGACGTCGCCGCGCGCTACGGCGGCGAGGAGTTCGCCGTGCTCATCCGCGGCGACGAGTCCCAAGGCTGCGAGCTCGGCGAGCGGCTCCGCCGCGCCGTCGAAGAGGTCACCGTCGTCGTGCGCAACGGGCGGACGACGGGAGCCACCGTGTCGGTCGGCGTCGCCAGTTACCCGGGAGTCGCAGCCGACGAGGGGCAGTTGATAGAGCGCGCCGACGCCGCCCTGTACGCGTCCAAGCACAGGGGACGCAACCGGGTGACCATCGCCACGCTCGTGGCGCCCCAAGACGCCGTCGAGCTCAGCGCGTAGGGGCCGCGCGCGACGCCCGACCGCACGGCGCCGGCGCGTTCACCGCGGGCGCCGGCGCGTTCAACGCGTGAGGCTGACCTGCGGCAGACGCGTGTCGGGACGCGCGTAGAGGTCGCCGCAGAACAGCTCCACCCCGTTGCGACGCAGCACGTCCTCCTGCTCTACAGTACGCACGCCGGTCGCCACGAGCTGCGCCTTGATACGGCCGGAGAAGCGGACCATGAGCTGCACCACCTCGACCGGGGTGAGCTCGCCGGTGACGCCGCCCACAAGGACCGGGTCGAGGCACAGGAAGTCCGGTGAGGCCTCGGCGATGAGCTCGAGCGTCGTGAACTGGGCGCCGAGACCGGCGAGACACAACTGAAAGCCCATCTCGCGCACGCTCGCCAGCGTATGCAGGGTCGAAGCCGTGTTCGTGCGCAGCTCGTCGGCGTCGATCTCGAAGACCACGTGCTGGGGGACGAGCGTCTGATTCAGCGAATAGAACTCGCTGAGCGCGACCACGGCGGCGTTGGGCAGCTCGGCGGCCGCGCACCAGACGAAGAGCAGATCGTCCGCCGCAAGACCGGCGGCGGCCTCGACCGTCGCTGCCCGCGCGGCGACGCCGTACGTCGCCAGCAGGGTCGAGCGCCGGGCCACGTCGAGCAGGACGTCGGGCAGGCGAAGCGGCGAGTAGAACGGCCCGCGCAGGCTGCTGCGATAGCCGATCGCGCTGCGCGCGCCGAGGTCGACGACAGGTTCGAACAGCGGCTCGAGCTCGCCCTCGTCGATACAGTGCGCGAGGGTCTTCTCGAGCTCCTCGCCGTAGACGGCGGCTTGTGCCTCCGCGGCCTGCATGGCGAGGGCGACCCCGCGCTGCAGGTTCTGTTCGAACGTCAGCGACTCGTCGCCCTCCATGATCGCCGCGCCGACCGACGGGTGCACGCGGTCGTAGACGCCGGGGGCGAGGTCGTTGAGGAGCAGCGACTGGAGGCGCTCGTAGACTCGTCGCGTCACCTGGGCGAGGTCGTCCCCCGAGATCACGTCACTGGAGCGCGGCGGCGAGAGCAGGACGATGAAGGCGTCGTCGGTGAGCGTGAAGTCGGCGACGACGTCGAGGCGGCGCAGCGTGCTGCCGACCATGCCGCCCAGGTTGGCGGCCACCGCATCCAGGATCTCACGCACGATGCGCCACCCGAAGATGGGTTCGAGGCGCCCGTAACGGTCGAGCTTGACGTACAGGATCGCGACACTGCCGCGACGCTCGAGCTCGAGGCGGATCGCGTCGGCGACGACGCTGAGGGCGGGAAGCGTCGAGTCGCCGTCGCTCACGAGGCTGCGCATCGTCGTCCGTGCGCGGCGAAGCGTCTCGTCGCTGGGAACGTCTCCGCTCACCTCGTCCGCCTCGGCCCGTCCCGCCCCGTCGGCCCGGCCTTGGGCGCCGTACCGACGGCCTCGCCTGCGGACTTCGTCCGCGGCTTCTCGGCCGACTTCGATGCGCCGTCCGCCCCCGCTCCCGACCCCTCGCCGCTCTCACTCGCGGCCCCGCTCTCGGCGCCCTCCCTCGCGGGACGCCGCGACGAGCCGCGGCCGTAGTCGGTCGTGTAGAACCCCGAACCCTTGAAGT
>CAZTMO010000040.1:0-5774 GCA_964615105.1 uncultured Thermoleophilia bacterium | reverse complement strand
CGCCGCGACGAGCCGCGGCCGTAGTCGGTCGTGTAGAACCCCGAACCCTTGAAGTGGATGGCGACCGGGTGCAGCACCTTGCGCAGGTGACCGCCGCAGTCCTCGCAGACCTCCAGCGGGTCGTCGCTCATCTTTTGCATGACCTCGACGACGGACCCGCAGTCGTCGCATCGATACTCGTAGATCGGCACTGGCGGACTCTCCAGAAGCGGCGTGCGGCGATTGAGTCTAGCACAAGCGTGCATCCGACCCGTCCGCGACCCCGGGAGCCGGCTGGACAAAGCCCGGCCATGCGGCACGAGTCCGTCGCCCTCGTCCCGCGGTCCTCCGGCCTCCGGCTCAGAGACGAAACGGCGGGATGTGGCCGGCGATCAGCCGGCGCGGCGAGAGGCCGCGGATGCGCCGCCACGAGGCGAGCAGGTCGGCGGCGTCCGGGCCGGGCTCGGGCTCCATCGCGTCGAAGCGCTCACGCGACGGCCCGACGAGGTCGCCGCAGACTGCGGTGACGCCTTCGGCGGTGTCGACCGCGAAGGTGACACCGCCCGCGGTGTGGCCCGGGGTGAGGACCCAGCGAACGCCAGGGACGAGCTCGCCGGCAGAGCCCCGGAGCACGCGCAGCTCGCGCGCTTCGAGGATGCCCGCCACGACAGGCCAGTGCGGGGCGCCGATCTCGGCCTCGTGCACGGCCACGGGCAGGGGCAGGTCGACGCACGCGCAGGCGTGATCGTCGTGCGCGTGCGTGAGCGCGACCAGGTCGACGTCGTCGAGACCGAGGCCCAGCGCCGCGAGAGCCTTGAGCACGGGCTCGTTCTGGAGTTGCAGGCCCGGGTCGACGAGGATCGTCGGCTCGCCACCCGCCGGATCGCCGCGCAGCAGTACGGTGTTGGGGAACGTCGTCATCCCGACCACCGCGCGGGTCTCGCGCAGACGACGGTAGGCGGCGTAGGCCTCCGGCGAGCGGTGCTCGGGCAGCACCTCGACGGCGCCGTCCTCGATACTGAAGGCGAAGCGGGCGGTCGGGATGAGCACGTGCGGCACGTACATCGTCGTCAGCCCCCGAACACGACGGGCCGGATCAGGCCGGGCCGGCCGGGGCGTCGGCGGGCGACGCGGCCGCGTCGCCCTCCTCCCCGCCGCGCGGCTCGTCGCGGGCGTAGAGAAAGTCGACCTTGTCGAGATTGAGCACCACGAACGGCGACGTCTCGAGCAGCTCGCCCGAGCGCGAGTCGTAGACGGACGCGTCGGCGAGCGTCAATCGCGTGTCGTTGAACGAGCGGATGAAGTCCGAGGCGCGACGCGAGCTCGCACGGTGACCGACCCCGAAATGGGCGGTGCCCACGACCTTGAAGGCCTCGATGTAGGCGACGATCTCGAGCTCCTGGAAGCCTGTCTCGATGCGGATGCCCTCGTGCGACCCGGCGTCTGCTTCGACCACGGTGTTCATCCCCTCTCTTCAGCGCCGTGCCCCGGGGCCGTCGACACTCGTCCCGGCGCCATCTCCGCGCTCTCGTTCGAACACGGGGTGCCGGCGAACGCCGACAGCCCGCCTCTGCGCCAGACGCTCGCCCGCAACCGGGCGAGCGCCTCCCGGCGAGACGGCGTGCCGCGAGGCGCCGTGACGAGCCCGACGACCGCGCTCGCGAAGTCCCCGAGGAAGAACGTGCGACCCTTGCGCATGGCGACTCACTGTAGCACACCGCCGCCGGCGGTCCGTCGTGACGGCGGCCGGCGCCCGCGTCATCCGCACGACGCGGGCCGGGCGTCCTTCATCCCGCCGCTTTGGCGAACGCGAGCGCCCCGTCGACGGCGGTCACCGCGATCGTGTCGCCCTCGGTGAACGTCCCCTTGAGCAGCTCGCGCGCCAGCGGGTTCTCCAGCAGACGCTGGATGGCGCGTTTGAGCGGCCGGGCGCCGAACTGCGCGTCGTAACCCACCGCGGCGATGAGGTCTTCGGCCTCGCCACTGACCTCGAGGCTCATGCCCTGTCCCGCCACCTCGCGACGCACGTTCGCGACCAGCAGCTCGACGATCTCGCGCAGTTGCTCGCGCGTGAGGGCGTGGAAGACGATGATCTCGTCGACCCTGTTGAGGAACTCGGGGCGAAAGACCTGCTTGAGCGCGTCGAGCAGTTGTACCTCTACCTCGTCGTAACGGCGCACCATCTCGTCGCCCGCCGGGATAAGCCCGGCGCCGACGTTGCTGGTCATGATGATGACCGTGTTCTTGAAGTCGACCGTCCGGCCCTTGTTGTCGGTGAGGCGACCCTCGTCGAGGATCTGCAGAAGCATGTTGAACACGTCGGGGTGCGCCTTCTCGATCTCATCGAGCAGGACCACGCTGTACGGCCGGCGACGGACCGCTTCGGTGAGCTGGCCGCCTTCCTCGTAGCCGACGTAGCCCGGCGGCGCGCCGACGAGGCGCGACACGCTGTGACGTTCCATGTACTCGCTCATGTCGAGGCGCACCATGGCGTCCTCGTCGTCGAAGAGGAACTCGGCCAGGGCGCGGGCGAGCTCGGTCTTTCCGACGCCCGTCGGGCCGAGGAAGATGAACGAGCCGATCGGCCGCTTGGGGTCCTTGAGCCCGGCGCGGGCGCGGCGCACGGCCTCGGCGACGGCCACGACGGCGCGGTCCTGGCCGACGACCCGGCCGTGCAGCTTATCTTCCATGTCGAGCAGCTTCTCGGCCTCGGCCTGCTGCATGCGTTGTACGGGGATGCCCGTCCACTTGCTGACGATGGCGGCGATGTCGTCGGCGTCGACGATCGCGTCGGCGATGCCCTTGTCCCCCAGCCAGGCGTCCTTGGCCTGGATGAAGGTGCGCTGGATCTTGTCGGCCTGGTCGCGCAACTGCGCGGCGCGCTCGTAGTCCTGCGCCTGGACGGCCGCCGCTCCCTCACGCGCCAGGTCGTTGAGACGGATCTCCATCTCGCGCAGGTCTGCCGGCAGCATCGTCGCCTCGATGCGCAGCTTGCTGGCTGCCTCATCGAGGAGATCGATCGCCTTGTCGGGCAGAAAGCGGCCGCTGATGTAGCGGGCCGACAGGGTGGCCGCGGCGGCGAGTGCCTCGTCGCTGATCTGCACCTTGTGGTGGGCCTCGTACTTGTCGCGCAGCCCGACCAGGATGGCGATCGTGTCCTCGACACTCGGTTCGCCGACGAGGATCGGCTGGAAGCGGCGCTCGAGGGCGGCGTCTTTTTCGATGTGCTTGCGGTATTCGTCCAGCGTGGTCGCGCCGACAGCCTGCAGCTCGCCGCGCGCGAGCAGCGGTTTCATCATGTTGGAGGCGTCGACGGCACCCTCGGCGGCGCCGGCACCGACCACGGTGTGCAGCTCGTCGATGAAGAGCACGACGTCGCGCGAACGCTGGATCTCGTCGAGCACGCCCTTGAGACGTTCCTCGAACTCGCCGCGGTACTTGGCCCCGGCGACCATGCCGCCCAGGTCGAGGGCCAGGACGCGCTTGCCGCGCAGGCCCTCGGGCACGTCGGCGGCGATGATCTTCTGGGCGAGGCCCTCGGCGATCGCCGTCTTGCCGACCCCGGGCTCGCCGATGAGCACGGGGTTGTTCTTCGTCCGCCGGCTCAGGACCTGGACGACGCGCTTGATCTCCTCGTCGCGACCGATGACCGGGTCGAGCCTGTCGTCGCGCGCCAGCGCGGTGAGGTCCCGCGTATAGAGCTTGAGCATGCTCTCGCCGGCGGCCTGCTCCTCATAGTCGACGCCGGAGGACCGCACCTGGCCGAGGGCGCGCACCAGCGCCTCCTCGGTGACGCCGCCCTCGCGAAGGATCGCGCTGCCCCGGCCCTCGCCTTCGAGAAGGACCCCGAGCAGCAGGTGCTCGGTGCCCACGAACGGATCGCCCATCTGCTGGGCGCGCTGGACGGCGATGTCGAGGGCGGCCTTGGCGCGCGGCGTGAGCATGAGCTGGTCGCCGGCGCCGCCGCGGCCGCCGGTCCCCTCGACGACCTGGGCGGCGCGCGTCATCACGGCGCCCTTGTCGACGCTCATCAGGCCGAAGAGCTGGTCGATCACGCCGCCAGGCAGACTCACGACGCCGAGCAGGAGATGCTCGGTGCCGACCTGGCTGCCGCCGCTCCGGCGCACGACGCCCTGAGCGGTCTCGAGCGCCTCGCGCGCCCTTTCGGAGAACTTGTTCACATCCATGTCCGCCGCCTTCTCGTGGTGGTGATGTCGGCCGGCGCCGTCACGTCTGCCCGCCGCGGCCGCGTCGCCTCAGCGGCACGAGCGCTGCCGGCCTTAACGGCACGAGGTCGAGCCGGCGGCCGCGCTCGGCCTCGGCCACCGCGCGGCGCATCTCGTCAGCCGCGGCCGTCAGGCTGGCGTGGAGCGCGTCGATCTCGCGCGCCATGGTGTCGAGACGCGCCTCCATCGCCAGCACGCGCTCCACGCCGGCGAGGTTTAGACCGAGCTCGGTGAGCTCCTGGATGCGACGCAGTCTCTGGACGTCGCTCCGCGAGTAGCGGCGCGTGTTCTTGGCCGAGCGCTGCGGGCGCACCAACCCCCTGCGCTCGTAGACGCGCAGGGTCTGCGGATGCATCCCGGCCAGCTCGGCCGCCACCGAGATCATGAACAACGGGCTGTCGCTGTCGTCCTCGATCCTCATCGTCCGTCCTCGCCGCCTGACGTCGAGTCCCTGGCGTCGTCTCGTCAGGCCCGTCCGAAGGCGGTCGCCCTCGGGTCGCCCAGCGTCGCGCCGAGCTTCTGGAGCAGCTCTTTCTGCTCCTTCGTCAGCTTGTCGGGCACGGCGATGCGCAGGCGCACCAGCAGATCGCCCTGCCCGCCCTTGATCTTGGGAGCGCCCTTGCCCCGCACGCGCAGGGTGCGCCCGTCCCGGCTTCCCGCCGGCACCTTGAGCGACACGGTGCCGCCGCCCGGCGTGGGGACCTTCACCTTGGTGCCGAGCGCCGCCTCGCTGAGTGTCACCGGGACCTCAAGGGCGAGGTCGTCGCCGCGGCGCTCGAAGAGGTGGTCGGGCTCGACGCGGACGACCACGTAGAGGTCACCCGCCGGCCCTCCGCGCAGGCCGGCCTCGCCCTTGCCCTTGATGCGGATACGCGTGCCGTCCTTCGCCCCCGCGGGGACCTTGACCGTGTAACGCCGCGTACGCGTACGCACACCGCTGCCGCCGCATGCGGGGCACGGCTGCTCGATGATCGTGCCGTTGCCGAGGCAGCGCGGACACGGCTGCGAGAGGGCGAAGAAGCCCTGGTTCTGGGCGACGACGCCGCGACCCTCGCAGTCGGGGCAGATCTTCGGCGTCGTGCCGGGCTTCGCGCCGCTGCCGCGGCAGGTCTCGCACGTGTCCGGTTTCTCGATGGGCACGCGTACGGCGGCGCCGCGCAGCGACTCGTCGAACGAGATCGTGACCTCCGCCTGCAGGTCGGCGCCGCGCTCGGCGGTCGTGCGGCGTCCCCCGGCGCCGCCACGCCTGGCGCCGGCGGCGCCGCCGAACAGGCCTGACAGCAGGTCACCGAGGTCACCCATCTCAAACGTCGTCCCGCCCTGTTGGAAGATGCGCGGGTCGAACCCCTGAGGGCCGCCCTGGCCTGGGCGAAAGCCCCCGCCCGGTCCGGCGCCGAAGGCGCCCAGACGGCTCAGCTCGTCGTACTGCTTACGCTTTGCCGTGTCGGAGAGGGTCTCGTAGGCCTGGTTCACCTCCTTGAACTTCTCCTCCGCCGCCTTGTCGCCGGGGTTCTTGTCGGGGTGATACTGCCGCGCCAACTTGCGGAAGGCCTTCTTGATCTCGTCCTG
>CAZTMO010000039.1:0-11332 GCA_964615105.1 uncultured Thermoleophilia bacterium | reverse complement strand
GCCTTGAGACGCTGCAGCGAGAAGTACAGCGCCTCCCAGTCAACGAACGCGAGATGCTGCGGCCCCAGCACGCCCTTGCTCTTCTCTGTCACGTCTCCCGCGCG
Source organism: uncultured Thermoleophilia bacterium (assembly GCA_964615105.1). Classification (GTDB taxonomy): domain Bacteria; phylum Actinomycetota; class Thermoleophilia; order UBA2241; family UBA2241; genus UBA2241. The sequence continues at coordinate 11,228 of CAZTMO010000039.1, read as the reverse complement.
GGAGTGCCCCCGCGACTCCATCGCCTGAATCTTGGGATACCAATCGACGACCACCGGATGTCGCACAAGCTGGTCGGGCACCTCACCGAACACCGGCTTGGGTCCGTCCTTCTTGAAGTCGACGCCCTCGCGCAGCTTGATCGTGCGCAGCTTCGCCTCGCCGAGGCCGCGCACTACAGGCAGCACGATCTCGACCCGCTCCTCGCTGGCCGGTAACCCCTCGGCCTCGAGGTACTCACGGAACTGGCGCATGTAGTCGGCACGGACGCCGAAGACGTCGAGAGTCTCGAGCTTGGGCAGCCAGTCCGGTGGGCGCACCCCGACCACGCGCCCGCTGCGCTTGAGCCCGAAGGCGTGGCCCTTGAGGCGCACGCCGCGCCCGAAGAGCTGGATAATCTCGGATCCCTCCGAGCGGCCGACGTTCATCAGGCCCATGGTGCTCACGCGCCAACTGTTCCAGCCCTCGGTGAACTTCTTGGAGCCGATCAGCAAGCTAACCACCGATCCGGGTTCGTTTATGGCGCCGAACAGCGACGCGCCGAGCTGCCGTTCTTCGACCGCGAGCTCGCACTGCTCCTCGCACAGCTTGCGCAACGATGCCGAGTCGCCCACGTTGATCACGCCGAACGGCTCGTTGTCGCCCACCTGTAGCGCGATCTCGCCTTCGACCCCCTTCAGGTCGATGACGTGCAGCCTGCCCTGCGCCGCCGCGCCGAACACCACCCGCACCACGTCGTCGTACACCTCGTCGGGCGTCTGCCCCGTCTGCAGCAAGTACGCGAACGAGTTGCCGAAGATCTCGCGCCCCTGGCCGTCGAGCAGCCCGGCCTGTCCGCTGAGCAGCCGCTTGATGCGCCCCACCGCCACTCCCCGCTCGCGCAGGAAGCCCGCCAGAAACAGCAGGATGTCGAGCACATCCGACACCTGCCGCCCCAGGCGCGTTCGCACCGCGTTGACGCTGCCGCCGACGAACACCCACAGCGGCCGCTCCACGAGGAACGGCCGGAACTCGCGCTCGTGGTCGAGGTACACGCGCAGTTGCTGGTAGAAGACCAGGAGGCAGGCGGTCAGGTAGCGCTGCCGCACCTCTTCGTCGGCGTCGTCCTGCAGATTGAGGATGACGTAGTCCTTGCCGTAACCGTCCTTGTAGAAGTACTTGTAGGAGTAGTCGAACAGGATGCACTTGGCATACTCCTGCTCGAGTGCCGGTTTGTTGGCGGCGCGCATCGCCTGGCCGAAGGTCGCCGAGTACTCGAACGAGAAGCCGCGCTCGCAGAGACGGTCGCGCTTGTCCTTCCAGTCGTCACCGCTGGAGCCGCGGTGGCCCTCGTCGACGAGCACAAGGTTGTCGCCCTCGAAGGCATCGACGGCGACCGTCTTCTCCTTACCCTCTTCGGCGAGCTTGTGGATGTCGATGATCTCGATCGCGCGCCCGGAGAACAGGCTTGGCGCATCCTTGTCGAACAGGTCCGCCTGCAGGCCCGAAATGGCGAACTCGCCCAGATGCTGTCGCGACAAGCCCTCGTTGGGCGTGAGCAGGATCACCCGGTTGAGCTCCCGCTCGCGCCGCGCCTGTGACAAGTAGTGCCGGTACTGCAACACGTTGACGTGCATGAGCAGCGTCTTGCCCGAGCCGGTCGCGCACCAGAAGGCGAGCTTGTTGAGCTGCTCGGGCTCGTAGAACCCGACCTGGTCGACCGGCGCCGTGCCGAAGTTGAAGCGCTCGACCTGCTGGTTCAAGGCCGCCATGAGCCCGTCGCGGTCACGGAAATAGCGGTCGAGGTAGACCTCGGTGAACAGCAGCGCCAAGTACTGGAAGTACTTGGGCAGCACGCTGCGGCCGTCGTGGCGCCGCCGCTTGGTGATGGCGCGCCAATGCCGCGCAATGTTCTGGTCGAAAGCCAGTAACTGGTCGCACGTCAGGTGCGCGCGGTCGAGAAGCCGCAGGGCGAGCGCGTGGTGGAATCGCGAGATACCCTCGTCGTCGAAGCCCTCCAGCCCGGGGTCATCGAGCATCTTGGCCAGGTCGTCGAAGCTCGCCACCTCGAACAGACCGAGCAGCCACTGATTAAGGATCAGGCGCTGATCGAAAGGCAGGCGTTTGGGACGCGGGCTCACGTTGTTTGTCGCTCACCCGTCAGCAGCAAAGCCGCTTGCTGCTCACTTCTCGGCCGAAAGCGAACGACAACAGGGTGTTCCGCCATCAAACGTCCTCCACTTCGAACATGAGGCGCTTGAAGTCGTCTTCGATGAGCCGCACCTTCCACGACTCGTCAAGTCGCCGCAAGTTCTCGAGATTGTTGTCGCCGTTGACGTAGACGACGTCAAACTCGGTGTCGCGCGTGTTGTAGCCCTGCTTCTGGAAGAACTCGTCGAGGGCGGCGTTGGACGTCTTGCGCGTGTTGCGCCAAATGACGAGGACGCGCTCGCCCTGCGGGCTCACACCCTCCACCACCCTGAAGCCGCGGATGCTGTCGACGTGCTTCACCCGCAACCCAAGCAGGTAGTTGAACGTCTCGACCAGGTCGACCGTCACCGGCCGCGTCTCGCCGACGGAGCCCTGCCCGATCCGCAGCGTGTACCCGAACGGGTCTTCGAACCGATCGAGGTCGAGCAGCGAAGCGCCGCCGGCGCTCTCGACGTCGAGCATGTAGCGGAGGGTGTAGTCCTCGCGCAGCTCGGAGTGGTCGGCGAGGAGCCGGTCCTGATCGTCGGTGCGTCGCAGGGTTAGGTTGTTGAGCGCGTCTTCGTAGGACTCTATGTGGATGCAACGGAAGGCGATGCTTCTTCCCCCGTCTCGCGTCAAGGGCTTCCCCTCCTCCCATTCGGGCGAGTAGACGATGCGTTGCAGTCTGGGAAGAAGGGCGTTCTTGAAACAATCGCCGACCTCTACAAGGACAAACCGCCTGTCACTCCGTGAATCGGCGTTGCCTTCAATCACGGCGTGACCCGTCGTTCCCGAGCCCGCGAAGAAATCCAGAACAACGGCATGCTGGTCATCCCAAGTCGCCGCCTCAATCGAATCTCGAACCGTATGGAGCGATTTCGGATACGAGAACGCTGAGGCGTCTCCTAAGACATCCGCGATCAGATTAGTCCCGTACGTCCCTGCGTTGTAGCGCTTCGCAGTCCAGTTGCTATAGAGAGGGTCTCTTCGTCCGTCACCATCCACAACGATATACACGGTGCTCGCCTTGTTGCAGACCAGCTGGCCGGCGGCAAGCGCATCGAGACCGCCTTCATACGATCTGCGCCAGCACCTCTCGGCGCCATCCCGCCCAATGGGGTAGATGCGACGCAACCCACCCTTGTCGCCAGTCTCGTAAGAAGCAGTAGCGCCCGGAGGGGACTCGAGACCGACAACTTGGGAGGAGTCGGGATCAACGAGAATCGCGTAGAAGCTGTTCGGACGACCCCGCCTGAAGTTGTTGTCCCCCGTTCCACTTCTCATGAAGGGACGATGCTCAGCTTCGCCACTCTTCTCTTGACCGCGAAGCAGGTCGTGCCCCTTCGGAACCAGGAACGCTGCATATTCATGAGTTCGAGTCACATTGTCTGCATAACCACCCTGCGGGTGATGGTTCACGACCACCAGATAGCGCTCATAGCCTGTGAACTTCGCGTCAAGCAGCTCACAGAGATGGGCGAGCTCGAAGTCATCAATCGCCACAATCAGAACGCCCTCTTCAGCAAGCAAAGGGGCTGCCAGCGCAAGTCGGTCAGACAAGAGGGTCATCCAGGAAGAGTCTTTGTACTCGTTCTTGTAGATGATCTCACTCTGGGTGGTGTTGTAAGGAGGGTCGATGTAGACGCATTTCACCGCCGATTCATAACCGGCCGAGAGCAAACGAAGTGCGTGGAAGTTGTCTCCGTGGATGAGCAGGCCGTCGGTCTGCTCATCCACATCGTCGAAGCTCGCCAGCAGCCGGTCCTTGAAGTCGCCGTCGAAGAGCGCTGTGTCGAGCACCAGTGACTGGTTAGCCTCGAGGAACTCGACAGTCAGCGGCGCTGAGTAGGCCGGCGCCGTGAGGTCGCCCTTGATCTCGTCGATGGCGAACAACCGCACCCACTCCTCGCGCTGACACTCGTTGGCGGCAATCTCGGGGTACAGATCCTCAGGCACGCGGTCGAGCGTGACGCACCAGTTGGTCTCGACCACGAACTTCTTCTTGAGCCAGAGCTTCTTCTGGAAGCCCTCGAGCTGCGCCAGGAAGTCGATGATCTTGTGGGCGATGCGCCGCATGGCCTTGATCTTGGCCAGATACTGCACCACGCGCTGCTCGCCCTCCGACTCGATGTCGTCGAGGTGCATGACCTCGTTCTTGATGTAGAAGTCGAGCTCGCGCCGCAGGAAGCCGCCAAGGTCCTTGTGGATGAAGTAGTCGAACGTGTTGCGCGCGGTGTACTCGTTGAGGTGTCTCTCGAGCAGCGTGCGTTTGGGGTTCTTCTCCGTGGGCGCGACTGCAGCCAGACCGGAGAGCCAGGCCACCGCCGCCTCGTCCGCCAACACCCTGGCGACCGCCTCGGCGACGAGCTCGGCCTGCTTGCGCTTCTGCGGGTCAGGGCGATACTCGAACGGGATGATCAGGTCCATCCGGCCGTCGGCGCTCGTCTCTTCGCCGATCGGCTCGCTCTCGCTGAGGATGAAGCGCCGCTCCTGCCCCGCCACCGCCTTGGTGTTGTCGCGCTCTTCGTCGGCCTGCACGAGCTTGAAGTGCACGCGCCGCCCGTCGGCCAGCTTGAACGCATAGTCGCGGAAGTGCTCGCCGCTCTTGATGTAGTACTGGTCGTGGTTGGCCCAGTACAGCTTGACCTCCTCGCCCTCATATGGGATGGCGTAGACGCCCTCTTTGTAGCGGCGCAGCGAGATGAAGTCGCCGTCTTTGTAGTAGCGGCGGAAGAAGTCGTATAGATGGGAGAAGACCTCGGCCTCGAGAGTGTCGGGGTCGGCGAGTGCGGCCAGCTGGCGCTTAATCTCCTGAACAGCGGGGCTGTTGTCAGGGTCGATGTCGAGAGCCGCCGCCTGGTCCTCTTTCTCCTGCAACTGACGCATCAGGTGGGCACGCTCCGCTGCGTCCACATCGCCCAGCGACTGCTTGACCTGCGGCAGCAGGTCGTCGTCGAGAAAGCGCGTCACCTCGTCGCGCTTGGCGTTCATGATGCGGTAGATGCCGAAGTCGAGGTCGGCGCGGTCGAACATGAACAGTTCGGCCAGCAGCTTGCGGAACTTGTCGTAGGTGCTGTCAGCCACGCTTCAGCCTCCATTGGCCGGTTCTACTGGAGCCGACGAACTCGATTAGGTCCGCTTCTTTCAGGCCGCCGAGGTCGCGTTTGGCGGTCTTGCCGGTCACACCCCACTCCGCCTCGATCTCACGACGCAGCACCCGCTCGCCCACGGCGAGCCGGGCAAGGATCCACCGTTGGCGACGGTTGAGGAAGAGCCACCCCGTTCGCGACAAGTCTACCCCGGCGGGGACTTCATCGGGGACATTTGCTGAGACAGCGGGGACATTTATGGGGACATCACCGGGGACATCGGAGTCGCGCTTCTGACTCGCAGTCTCTGGAACCACCGCTTCGGGATGCGGCGCAAACACGGTCAGTACCACCGGGTCTTCTTCACGCCACTCGGGCAGCGGGTGGCCCAGCTTCTCACAATCGACACACATACGGCGGTAACCGCTACCCCACGCCTCCATGATGCCGAGCTCACGCAGGACGCGAGCGATGACCCGATTCCGCGGCCTGCTCCTGCCGCTCTTGAGCGACTCGATAGTCATGCCGAGCGGCAACACACCGGGGCTCTCGATCTCGAGCCGGTCGCTGAAGATGGCCAAGCGGACAGGCATGTCGCGCATGGAGTAGTCACGGTGTGCGATCGCATTCACCAAGGCCTCACGCACCGCTGCTCGCGGATACTCGGGAATGTCGGTGCGCCTGATCTCGCCGTTGATGCGGGCAGCCAAGCGCGTGTTGCGGGCGATGAAACGCGCCGCTTCGTCGAGCACCTCGAGCGGCCCGCCGTTGAGCTGCTGGCGGTCGATGAACGTCGCCTTGCCGGTGTCGGCGAAGCGGGCGGCTTGCACCCATGTCTCGTCGATGAGCCGGTCGCGCTCACTGTCGGTCGCAAAGAGGATCAGTCCCCCATTGGACGGCAACAACCCCCGCGGCGTCGGCACGATGATCTCCAGGGTCTGCAGTAACTGGTCGCTCAGTGGCTGCGCGACCTTGGCCGCGAACGCCGCGAGCCTCTCATCATCCAGTGAGTCGCGAGTGGCGCGAGCGCACGGCAACGCGTCGTACGAAACGCCGGTCATTTCGCGACGCAGCTCGTCGAGCGCACCTTCATCGGCCCGGCGAGTGGTGGAACCGAGTCGCAGGTAAACACCCCTCTCAGGTCCTTCCGACTTCACATAAGCAGGCCCGCGCCACCGCGGCACCTGCACGACGAGGAGTGACACTCCTTCGTACGTGACGATGTCGATGTCAGGCAACAACGCCGGCACGATGGCGGTCGCGATTGCATTGGCAAGACGGAGCTCACAGTCGAGAGGATCCGGCACGCCGGGGACCGAGCCGTCGTCGTCGCGCCCAACGACGAGATAGCCGCCGGCGCTGTTGGCGAAAGCGACGATCGTGCGCAGAATCGGTTTGAGCGACGAGGTGTCGCGCTTGAACTCGAGGCTCTTGCCCTCCGGCTGTGACAGGAGGCTCTCTATCGCAAGCTCGTTCACACCACGCTCCAACGAATGACGAACAGCTCGTTGCTGGTCGTCTGCTGCGCGAGGCGCATCTCAAGCGCCGCGATGAGCTCGTCGCGCTTGTCGGCGATCTCGTCTTCGACGTCGAAGATCCGTTGCCGCAGGCGGCGCTTCTTCTGCTCGAGCTCCTTGATGCGGATCTGCAGTTGATGCTGTTCGTCGACGCTCTCGGCGAGACGCTCCTCGCGCTTGGCGGCGCGGATGTCGGCCTTGATGTCGGAGAGCTGTCTCTCAGAAGCCTTCACCTTGTCGTCGGCCCAGAGCTCGAGACGGTCGCGCTCCTGCTGGAAGAAGCGGTTGTTCGCCTCGAACGAAGCGGCGAGCGTGGCGTCGGTGTGGCGCCGACGCTCGGCCGCCAGTCGCTCCGCGACCGCGGCCGGCAGCTCCGGCGCCACGCTCACGTGTCCATCGCAGCGAAACAGGTTCTCACAGCGCTCCTGGTCGAGCACAGCCCCCTCGTCGGTGACGGCGGTGAACAGGAGGTACTCCTCGCGATCCATAGACTCGATCGTCAGCGCATCGAGTGCAAGCCACCCCGCCCGGCCGCGCAGCTCGGTGACCTGACTGACCTTCGCCCGCAGGGCGCCGGCGTTGAACTCGACCTGCGCGATGGGTGTTTGCTGCCGCTTGCCGCACTCGATGACCCACTCCGCCAGCGGATGTGACAACCGGTACAGATACTCCCCCGCCTCGTTACGCACCGTCTTTGAGATGAGATGGTACCGCCCGGGCCGGACGTCATGGAGAGGCGGCTCGATGAGACTGAAGCTGAGCTCCTCATCATCGAAGAGCGCAGCACCGTCCAGCACGAATCGGGTCAGCGTCCAGAAGCGCCGACTGACCGCGTCGAGAAAGACACGGGCGGCATCCAGTTGTGTCTTGAGACGCGCGTGCACATCTTCGTCGAACTCCTCGAGCAGCACGCGGCGCGTGTCGGCCATGCGCACCTTGATCGCCTCGTCCATCTCGGCGCGCAGCCGATCGAACGCCGCCTCGATCTCATCGGGACGACGGCACTGCTGATAGATTTCGAGGATGCGCTTCTCGAAGTCGACGCCCGACTCGATCGCGCCGAGCACCTCGTCTGAAGCGCCGAACACGCCGCTGAACAGACGCAGTTTCTCGCCGAGCAGCTGCAGCACTCGCCGGTCTGCATCATTGGCTTCGTTCAGGAAGTTGATGACCACCACGTCATGACGCTGACCGTAGCGATGACAGCGGCCGATGCGCTGCTCGATGCGCTGCGGGTTCCAAGGCAGGTCGTAGTTGACGACCAGTGAGCAAAACTGCAAGTTGACGCCCTCGGCCGCGGCCTCGGTGGCGATCATGACCTCCGCCTCGTCACGGAAGTGCTCGATCAGGGCGGTACGGATGTCGATCACGCGCGAACCGGTCGCGCGCCCACGGTCGCGGTTGGCGTTGAGCCATGCCTCGTAGACGGCCGTAGCCTGCGGCCCGGTGTTGCTGCCGCTGAACAGTACGACGCGGCCTCCATAGCCGTGCGCTTCGAGGAAGTCACGTATGTACTCCTGCGTGCGTCGTGACTCGGTGAAGACGACCGCCTTTCGGGCGGCGCCCATCTCCTGCATCTGGGCGAAGGCGATGTCGAGGGCGCGCAGCAGCGCCGTCGACTTCGTGTCGACGGCGATTCCCTGCGCGCGTTCGATGAAGCCACCGAGTTCAGCTATCTCGGCGTCGAGCGCGGCAAGAACGACCTTGGCATCTTTCGACAACGCACCGTTAGTGCGCTCGTGTCCTTCCGGGATCGCGTCAATGGGCCACTCAGATACGGACTCGGCCTCGCCAGCATCGCTTACTGAAGCCTCATCGAGGTAGTCATCTTCGAGGTCGTCGAGCAGCGTCAGGTCAGCGAGAACGTCACCGGTGGAGGGCGCGTCGGAAGAGCCGGCGTCGATGAGCCCTGTCGTCTCGTCGATGAGTGCTGTCGTGTCGTCGGCCTCGTCCAGGCCGGCGACCTCGAAAGCTGCGCGCGCCCGCGTCAGGCGCTCGCGCATCGTCTCGAGGGTGCCCGCGATGGCCCGCGACGACGAGCCAAGCAGCTTACGCAGAATCAGCGTGACAAGAGCCCGCTGTCGCGAAGGAACCGAGAACGTGTCGTCGCGAGACAGAAACTCGGAGACGTCTTCGTAGAGGGCTCGCTCGGCGTCAGTTGGGGTGAACGGGACAGTCGTAGTACGGCGTTCTGTGTAGCTGATGTACTCGAGCACCTGCTTGCGGAGCGTCCGTTTGCAGAACGGCGCGAGGCGCGCGCGCAATGCCCTCAGGTCGCCGTCCTGGCGCATGTACTGGTCACGGAACGCCGCCCGGTCGCCGAAGATCTGGTCGTCGATGACCGTTGAGAGCCCGTACAGCTCAAGTAGGGAGTTCTGCAATGGCGTGGCCGTCAGCAGCAGCTTGCGCCGGCCCTCGAGCGCCCAACGCAGGCGCTGACCCATGCGGTTGCTCGGTCGATAGGCGTTGCGCAGCTTGTGCGCCTCGTCTATCGTGACCAGATTCCAGGGAATCTCGCGCAGCCTCTCGGCTTGGGCGCTGGCGAAGTTGATGGACATGATCAACACCACATCGGACGGGAACGGCCGGTCGCTCGTCTCCTGACACGCTCGCAGTGTCCGCGCGTCGAGGACCAGCGTGGGCAGATGGAACTTCTCCTGCAGCTCCAGGCTCCACTGCTTGCGCAGCGACGCCGGACAGATGACCAGAAGCCGGCGGCGACGTTCTGCCCACGACTGGCACAGGACGAGCCCGGCCTCGATCGTCTTTCCCAGGCCGACTTCGTCAGCGAGAATCACTCCAGAACTTAGCGGCGACCGCACGGCGAAGCTGGCGGCGTCGATTTGATGTGGATTGAGATCGACGGTGGCGTCGAAGAGGGACTGCGAAAGGCGGTCCGGCGCGCCGCTTGGGCGGCGACGGGTCAACTCATGTGCGAAGAATCTCGCGTGATAGGGTGTCGTCACCCACGTTCCCCCACGTGAGTCATCTTGGTGCCGCTCACCTTCGCTCAGACGCTCGAGCTATTCTACTTGGCGACTGGGTGTCGGAGCTGGGTCTCGCGGCAGCTGGCCATCCCGCGTCCCTGTCGCATACCCCTCACCTCGTCTCACGTTCCATCCGGCGCCCGTCGTATGCTCGCCGCAAGCAGCACGGTGCGCTGACCCGCGCTTACGGAAGACCGCCGTGGAAGTCGCCATGGACGTGCTCGAGGTCATCGTCCACGCGGGTATGATCGCGTTGGTCATCCTGTGGCTCAACGTGGCCCGGTGACAACGACCGACGTCGTCCAGCGGCGAGCGAGCACGACCGTGATGAGGGCCACGGCGAGCAACGCCGCGAGCGCGTACGACACGGCCGCGGGCCCGCTCGCGTCGACGAGCATGCCGATCGCCGCCGACGCCGCGACCGGCGCCGCCTGCGCGACCATGAAGAACCCGGCGAAGAGACGCTCCCCCACACCGAGCCCGCCGACCAGCCAGGCGACGCTCATCGGAAAGACCGGCGCGATCGCGAGACCGAGCAGCACGTAGCCGGCCTCGGGCCACGGGCCGAACAGCGCGCCGGCGCCGATGACGGCGAGCGCGAGGGCGGCGAGGATCACGGCCGCGGGATCCGCCCGCGGCAGAAGCCAGGCCGTGAGAAGCCGGCCGGCGGCCAGGGCTCCCCAGAACGCGGCCGTCCAGAAGGCGGCGGCCGACGCCGCCGCGCCGCCGCCCATGAGGTGCGTCGCGGCCCAGCTTCCGGCGCTCGCCTCCAGCGCGACGTAGAGGATCATGATCGCCGCGACCGCCGCCACGAGGCGGCGACGCGAAGGCCGAAACGGGCCGTGGGGCACGACCGCCACAACGGCGCGCTGCAGCAGCGGCAGCGTCGCGAGCGCGGCGACGGCGACGGCGACGAACGGGACGGCGGTCCCGTCCACGAGGCCGGCGGCGGCGGGCCCCAGCACGGCGCCCGCCGCGAAACACCCGCTGAGAGCGCTGAGCCTTCTGCCGCTCGGCCCCGGCAGGCGCGCGAAGAGCGAGTTGAAGCCGACGTTGAGCGCCCCCGTGCAGAGCCCGACGAGCGTCGCCGCGACGAGCACCGGCGCGAGCCCGCCGGCGACGGCGATCACGAGCGCGCCGAGCGCAAGCCCTGCCAGCGAGGCGGCGGCCGTGGTCGCCGAGCGGCGCCGCCCGTACAGCGACCACAGGCCCATGCCGAGCACCACGCCGGCGAAGTGGACGCTGACGACGAGCCCCGCACGCGCAGCGGTGACGCCGAGACCGTGCCTGAGCTCCGGGATGAGCGGTCCGTAGAGGCCCTGCGCGGCGCCGAGCGCCAAGAAGGCGAGCAGCCCCGCGGCGACGAGGCGCCGCGGGCCGTGCGCAGCCGGCGCTGTCACGCCTTGACGCGGCTCGCCAGGGCGGCGATGAAGGCCGGCGTCGTGCCGCAGCAGCCGCCGACGACGCC